>WFRO01000206.1 GCA_015486475.1 Bacteroidales bacterium | reverse complement strand
GTGGCATGCACGTCGACGGTGACCCCGCGGTTGTGGCGTATGATCTCCGCCGCCTCGCCGATGTGGCCTATGCCGCGCTGGCTGAGGATGTCCAGCTTCTCGAAGCCGGTGTCCTCGGCCACATGCATGTCCCACTGGGTGACGGGGAAGCCCTTGGGCGGCAGGTCGAGGGCGGCATAGTCGGTGACGGGGGTCTCGCTGATGAGCACGCCGCCGGCATGGATGGTGCGCAGGTTGGGAAAGTCCTTCAGCCGCTCCGCCACGGCGAAGAGCGTGCGGGCAACCCCGTCGCGGCGGCGGCCGGCAGCGGGGTCCTTCACCAGGGCGTCGATCTCCTCCTTCGGCAGACCGTACACCTTGCCCAGCTCGCGCACCAGCGAGCGGCTGCGGAAGGTGGAGAGGGCCCCCAGCAGGGTGGTGTGCTCCTGCCCGTAACGGCGGAAGAGATACTCCACCACCTCGTCGCGCTCCTTCCAGGAGAAGTCGATGTCGAAGTCGGGCGGACTGCTGCGGCGGGGGTTGATGAAGCGCTCAAAGTAAAGGTTTAGGTCGATAGGGTCAACATCGGTGATACCCAGGCAGTAAGCCACCACCGAGTTGGCGCCGCTGCCGCGGCCTACGTGGTAGAAACCGCGGCTCATGGCGTAGCGGACGAGGTCCCAGGTGATGAGGAAGTAGGCGGCGAAGTCCATGCGGCCGATGATCTCCAGCTCATGGTCTATGCGGCGGGCGGCCGCGGTATCCTCCATGCCGTAGCGGCGCTGCAGGCCGTCGGCGGCGAGCTTCTTGAGCAGCAGCATGTCGTCGTGCCGGTCGCCGGTGAAGGTGCGTTTGTTCTTCGGCGCGGAGAAGTCGAAGTCGAAGGTGCACGACTCCAGGATGCGTTTGGTGTTGGCGATGATGCGCTCCTCGTCGCGGAAGGCACGGTAGAGGGTGCGGGGCGGGAGGAAGAGCTCTTCGCGGCCGGCGGCGGCCGCGGGTGGCAGGTTGGCCAGCAGGGTGTTGTGGTCGATGGCCCGCAGGTGGCGGTGCAGGACGATCTCCTCCTCCGCGCCGAAGGTGACGGGATGCAGCAGCACGATGCGGGAGAGATCGGCGTCGCGCCGGCGGGGGAGGAGACGGTGACGCGGCGCCGGCGTGAGACCCACCAGCTCCCAGGGGCGCAGCGGCGCCGGCGGCAGGTTGCCGGGGGGGTAGATGACGTACACCTCGTCGAAACGGGGCGCCCGCAGCGGGTAGGGGGTGCGGGAGAGGTTGTGGTGTGTGAGGAAGCGGTTGATCTCGCCGTAGCCGTGGAAAGAGCGGGCCAGCAGGGTGTAGAGCATGCGGTCGCCGGCGCGTATGTCGGCCCCCGCGACCGGCGCGATGTGATGCGCACGGCACAGCCGCACGAAAGGGAAGATGCCCATGGTGGTGTTGATGTCGGTGAGCGGCAGCACGGGGATGCCGTAAGCGGCCGCCCGCTGCACCAGCGCCTCCGGCGACATCGTCCCGTAACGCAGACTGTAGTATGAATGGGTGTTGAGGTACATGGGAGAGGAAGTGTGGAGTTTGGAGTGTGGAGTGCCTAGAGTTTGGAGTTTGGAGTTGCGAGTTGTGTTCTACTTGTTTTTAGATAAGCTTTGTATGTATTTGCCTGACAAGTGAATAAAAACGATCTACGTAGTGAGCTACGTAGTTGACTACGTAGTTGTGTTTTTATATATGCCTATAATATAGTTATTTACAATGATCCTTAAACAATACTTTATTTCTACTTTTTATAAACTATTTATCATCATATTCATAACTATCTATTTATCAATTCATTCATAAATCATAACTCAGAATTCAAAATGTTGTCTTCGCTTCATCGCTTTATCGCTTTATCGCTTTATCGTTCCTATTGCTTCCCCTCCGTATCTTTCTCTCAGATAATCCATCGCCTGGTAGAGGCGGGCCATTTTTTCGTCGTTACCGAAGAGGCTGAGCTGCTGGGTGCCGGGGACGAGTCCGCCGAGGCGCACCCCCAGCAGGCGTACCCGCACGCGGCGGGTGTAGAGGCGGCGGAAGAGCTCTTTGGCGGTGGCGATGAGGGTATGGTCGAAGGCGGTGTGGGGGATCTTTTGCTGCAGGGTGTGGGTCTCGAAGTCGCTGTAGCGTATTTTCACCGTCACCTGTGAGGCGGTGCGGCCGTGGCGTCGCAGCTCCCAGGCGCTGCGGGCGGTCATGTTCACCAGCGTGCGCAGCAGGTAGCGGGCGTCGGTGGTGTCCTCGTCGAAGGTGCGTTCCGTGCCGATGCTCTTGCGCAGCCGTTCGTTGATGACGGGACTGTTGTCGATGCCGTTGGCTTTCTTCCAAAGGAGAAGGCCGTTCTTTCCGAAGAGCTGCTGCAGCATCTCCGGAGGGATGGCCCGCAGGGTGGCGATGCGTTCGACGCCCATGGAGCGCAGCAGCCGGTAGCTGCGTAGTCCCACCATGGGAATCCTGCGCACCGGCAGGGGGTCGAGGAAAGGATGCACCCGCTCCGGCGGCACCGTCAGCATGCCGGCAGGCTTGGCCTCGCCCGTGGCGATCTTCGAGACGGTCTTGTTGACCGACAGACCGAAGGAGAGGGGCAGTCCCGTCTCGCGGGTGATCTCCTTCCGCAGCTCCCGCGTCCACTGCAGCGTGCCGAAGAAACGGTCCATGCCTGTCATGTCGAGGTAGAACTCATCCACGGAGGCCCGCTCGTAAAGCGGCACCCGTGCCTCGATGATCCCGGCCACCGTCTCCGAGTATTTCCGGTAGAGTTCATGATCGCCCCGCAGCACCACCGCATCGGGACAGAGGCGCCGCGCCAGGGCCATGGCCATGCCCGAGTGCACCCCGCAACGGCGGGTCTCGTAGCTGCAGGCCGCCACCACCCCCCGTTCCGCCGACCCGCCCACGATCACCGGCCGCCCCTCCAGTCGCGGGTCCTGCAGCCGCTCCACCGACACGAAGAAAGTGTCCAGGTCGAGATGTACGATCTGACGAACGGGACCTTCCGCCGCAACCTCCTCTTTTTTTACGGAAATATTTGCATGTTCCGTCATTTTGTTTTACTTTTGATTAGAAATTGATCAAATTTCTGACTATAATATAAACATTATGGAAAAAAAGAACAAATCTCCGAAAGAAAAAAAAGGGAATTTTTTCAGTTCGAACATCAAGTTCCTGCGTCGTCGCAAGGGGTGGACGCAGGATGATGTGGCTTTTGCGCTGGGGATGAAGCGTTCGACGCTGAGCGGTTATGAGAACCGCGTGGCAGAGCCGGCGATGGATGTATTGCTGGCCTTTTCCGATCATTACCGCATTGCCGTGGACACCCTGCTGAAGGTCGATCTCTCCGCCCTGTCGGAGAGCCAGCTCTCGCAGCTGGAGCGCGGGGCGGATGTGTACATCCGGGGGAGCAACCTGCGGGTGCTGGCCACCACGGTAGACCGCTCCAACGAGGAGAACATCGAGCTGGTGCCCGAGCGGGCCAAGGCGGGCTACCGCACCGGCTATGCCGACCCGGAGTTCATCGGTCAGCTGCCGGCGTTCCAGCTGCCTTTCCTCTCGCCCGGCCGCAAGTACCGCACCTTCCAGATCACCGGCGACTCGATGCTGCCCATCCCCGACGGCGCCTGGGTGACGGGAGAGTATGTGCAGGACTGGTCGACCGTCGTCTCGGGCCAGGCCTATATCATTTTCACCCTCGACGACGGCATCGTCTTCAAGATCGCGGAAAATCTCCTCGAGGAAGCGCACAAGCTGCGGCTCCACTCGCTCAACCCGGTGTATGACCCCTACGATGTGGATGTGCGGGACATACGGGAGATCTGGAAGTTCGTGCATTACATCAGCACCGAGCTGCCCGATCCCGTGATCCCCGAGCGGCAGGTCATGTCGATGCTCGCCCGCCTGAAACAGGATGTGGACAGACTGAAGAGGAATGATGGAAGAAAGGCAGAAGTTTAAAGGCAGAAGGCAGAAGGAAGAAGGAAGCTCCCCGCCCGGACGACCGTCCGGTCGGACGGGGAAGCTCGATGCTTGAAGCTCGAATTAGTTGATAAGTTGATGAGTTGAAAGGTTGAAAAATTAACTACCAACTCCACACTCCAAACTCCACACTCCAAACTCACTAGACCCCGCTGCGCCTTCCATCGGCCGCCAAAGGCAGTTCCTGAGCTCGTCGAAGGGAGCCGACGGCGCGGCGCGTAGCCGCTTCGGCGAAGCAAGGCCCGCCCGGATGAACGCCTGCCTGGCGGCAGACAGGGATTCATCCGTTCGGACGGGGAGGGGTCGTAAGATAGTAGTCGCAGTTCTCCCATGAGAGTTATTTATTTTTTTGTCTGTTATTATTGTTCAGATAGGTCGTTTCATTCATTTTTTTCACGGATCTTATAAAATCCTTGTCATTCAGAATACTCAATTGTTTTTGTGCAACATTTTTTAGTTGCAGATATCTTTCCCTTTTATCCAGGCCTCGTTCGATCATTAAAGCATTCAGGTTTTCCAGATTTGATAAAACAACGAGTTCATTGATACTTGCAATATCCCTGATATTCATCCCATTTTTTGCAAGTTCCGGATTGGCATCCCGCCAGTCTTTTGCCGTACATCCGAATAACGATACATTGAGCAGGTCCGCTTCTTCCGCATAGATCAGCCATTCTTTATCTTTTTCATAATCTCTTTCCGGTATAATAAAGTTCTTTATGGCATCAGTGTGAACCCGATAATTTGTTTTTGTTAAGATCCGCTTCACATTCCACTCCAGATTATACCGGTTATTTTCGATCTCTTTTAATCGCTGGAATTCTTTGATGAGTAGTAGTTTGAACATAGGACTGATCCATGCTCCAAACTCAAATGCCAGGTCTTTATGTGCATAGGTTCCGCCATATCTTCCTGATCTGGAAATGATTCCTATTGCATTTGTTGCTTCGATCCATTTTTTCGGAGTAAGGTTGAAGGTGTTCAAACCTGCCTCTTTTCTAAACCTGTCGAATTCGACACCTTTAAATTCCGGATTATGTAATGTTTCCCAAAGTCCCAGAAACTCAACGGTATTTCTGTTTCTCATCCAGTTTCTGATATGGTCATTCCCCTCTTCCCCTCGAACCATATCAGTTAAGCAAATATAATCCTGGTCATTCTGCCTGACAATAGATATTAATTTGTCCTCAACCTTGATCTTTTTTGTATCCGTCATAAGCATCCATAAATTTTTCACCTCACTCAAAGTTAGTAAATTCAGAGAATTAATAATAACTCCCCGGTCGTTTTTCGTTCTCAAATGATCGAGACTCCATCCATTGACCATCAAATTTTCAATCCTCAGACCACACCCCCCTCTGCGTACCTTTGCGGGCAGCTCTGCGAACCTTTGCGTAATAGCTTAACCTTATGGAATCCTTGCTATTACGCAAAGTCGCGCAAAGATTCCGCGAAGTGCCGCGAAGAGCACACAACTTTTAACTTTAGTTCACACTTTTAACTTTTAACTCCAAACTCTAGTCACTCCACACTCCAAACTTCTTTAAGGGTGCAGGGTACAAGTTGCTGCCCGTCCGACTGGCGTCAGCCGGGCGGGGGTGCTGGGTGATTACGCTCCTTCAACTCTTAACTTTAGCTCACTTTTAACTTTTAACTTGTACCTCCAACCTCCAACCTCCACACTTCCCAGACCCCGCTGCGCCTCTGCGTAGCCGCTACGGCGGAGCAAGGCCCGCCCGGATGAACGGATTCATCCGTTCGGACGGGGAGGGGTCATAGTATAGTAGCCGCAGTTATGCCTGCGGTAAAAAAAGCATGCAACTGCTATGTCTGCATTTCATTCAATACATAACTTGTGCTTCTTCCTCCGGAACTGTCCTGCCTCAATATCCCTTTTCCGATCAGATCTTTTATGTCCCTTAAGGCTGTGTCCTGGGAACACCTGGTGATCCTGGCCCATTTGGATGTCTTCAACTTACCGCTAAATCCATCCAGCAACTTGTTGATCATTAATCTTTGGCGACTGTTCAGTTCCGTGTCCTGATGCCTGTCCCAGAAATCGGCCTTGTGGACGGCCCTTTTTATCGTACTTTCCGTATTTTCCAGCGCCCGGTATAAGCAGTTCATAAACCAGAGGATCCATTCGGTTATATCTCTGTCCTTGTATTGCGTCTTTTGCAAAGTCTCGTAATAGGCCTTTCTTTCCCGCAGGATCTGATCCGAAAGACTGTAGAACCGTTGGGAGCTCTGCTCTGAACGGGCCAGCAGCAGATCCGAGATCGCTCTGGCGATCCTTCCGTTGCCATCGTCAAAAGGATGAATGATGATAAACCGGAAATGAGCGATCGCCGCTTTTATGATCAGATCGATCCGGTTGTCCGTATTAAACCAGTCGAGAAACCTGTCCATCTCATATTTTACCTCCCGGGGCGGAGGTGCCTGATAATGTATCTTTTCTTTTCCCATGGCCCCTGATACGACCTGCATCTCCCCGGTTCTGTAGGAACCAACATCTATTTTATGCAATCCGCTTCTGCCTGTCGGGAAAAGGGCGGTGTGCCAGCTGAATAACCTTTCTTCGTCAAGGGGTTTGTTGAAATTCCGCGTGGCATCAAGCATCATCTCTACAACACCTTCCACATATCTGTCAGAATGAACCATGCCGGCATACTCCAGTCCCAATCTTCTGGCAATGGATGAACGCACCTGATCATGATCCAGGATTTCGCCCTCTATCTCTGATGATCCCAGGACATCAAGTGTCAAAGTATTAAGCAATGTCTCGTTCCGGAGGGAGAATCCCAAAGCATTTATCCGGCCGAAGATCATACCCTGCAAATAACGGACTTTCCCCAGCAGCAGATGAACTTCCTTCTCATCCCAGATAAAATCGGTCCAGTTTCGGTATTGATAAATGTATTTCACCATCATTTCCTCTATTGTGCTACAAATATAGTAAATATTCTCCGCATATTTAAGGAGATTATCAAGATTATTCTCCGCATTACTGAAAGAAGAAGGAAAGGCGAAGGGGGAGAAGTCGAAAAGGTCGAAGTGTCAAAAAGTCGAAGAGTGGGAAGAGTAGGGAGGAGGGAGGAGGGAGCTCCGCCTTCGCCGGAGGCTACGGCGGACGAAGGATGATGCGAAAACAACTCCAAATGCCGCAAATCTGAGATTTGCGAGCATCCCCGCCCGGCTGACGCCAGTCGGACGGGCTCGAAAAATCAGATTTTTCGGGACTCCAGGCACTCCACACTCCAAACTCTAAATACTCCACACTAACGAAGGCAAAAGTATAAAGGCAAAAGGCAAAAGGAAGCTCGAAGGTGTGTTGGGTACTGGGTACAGGGTGCTGCCCGTCCGACTGGCGTCAGCCGGGCGGGGGTGCTGGGTGAACCCCTAACTTTTAACTTTAGGCACTTTTAACTTTTAACTCTGATCCGCAGGCAGGAACGATGAACAAAAAAACTATGAACTGAGAACCGATAACTCTGAACTTTTCCTTATCTTCATAGCAGCAAGAAAACAAGATCTTTTGGCATGGGTAAAAAAGGCGGGATAAAGGCTCCCTTTCGTGGCAACAGGAAAAAACCGTCACGTGAGGAGATCATGAAGCAGTACGAATTCCTGCTGGACATTTCCGACACCTACATCTCCATGATCGGGCGTGATTATACCTATCTGATCACCAACGAGGCTTTCTGCAAGGCACTGAACCTGAAAAAATCGGATGTGGCAGGCAACACCCCCATGCGTATCTGGGGCCAGGACACCTTTCAGAAGATCATAAAACCCTACCTGGATGAGAGCTTCAAATCCAGGGAGATCCGTTACACCCGCTGGTTTGAGGTGCCGGACAAGGGAGACCGTTTTTTTGAGGTGACCTTCCGTCCCCACCTGGATAATAAGGGGGAGGTGGATTTCGTGCTGGTGAGCTCGCGGGATCTGACCGATCAGGAGAAGGCGCGTATGCAACTGCAGCAGCAACAGCAGGACCTGGAGCTGGTGAACACCGTCAACCGCCTGTACAGCGAGGGAAAGAGTGAGGCTGATATCACATCGGTCCTGATCAAAAAGATCAGGGTCCTGTTCGGCGCTTTTGCTGCGAACATTTTTCTGGCCGATGATCTGCATGCACGTTTGCGTCCTTTGAATTTCTTCCTTCCTGAAGAAGAGGCCAAAAGGGTGAAATTCAGGTTCAGTGCGGAAGCTTTCAGGGGTTTTGGGAAAGGGAGTTATTTCCGCTATGTTCTCCAACGGAAAAAAGTGGTCAATATCACGCAGAAAGAGAGGATCAGGCGGGTTATCCGGGAGCTGACGGATGATAATGAGGCCGCTGAGTCCATGATCGCTTTGCTGGAGAAATATGATGTCTCCAGTATGCTGGTGGTCCCGCTGGTCAAGGACAATGACAGCCTCGGAGTGCTGGGGATCGCCCGCGACAAACCTTTTACGGAGGAGGAGATCGAAAGGATCAAAAAGCTGGGATATCAGATCATCGTGGTGCTCAAACGCATCAAGGAAGAGTATCGTCTGAAACAGAACGAACAAAGTCTGGAGGAAGCCCAGCGTATCTCCCTGCTGGGTGACTGGTCATGGAATCTGCAAAACAATAAAGTGCGGTGGTCACGGGAGTTTTATCGCATCCTGGAATACGATCCCCGCAGGGACAAACCCTCCATAAGGTTGTTGTCGCGCCGGATACATCCGGAGGACAGAAGGAAGGTCCTGCAGAAGATCTCCGGATCCATACGTAAATGCAGGAAAAGATGTACCGATCAGTTCCGGTTGCTCATGCCTGACGGTACGGTCAAATATATCAGTTCTACAGGTATCCTGGAATATGTGGATGACAAACCCCGCCGGTGGCACGGCACCATCCATGACATCACATCCCTGAAGGAGGCAGAGCAGAAACTGCTTCACCAGACACGGGAGCTGTCGCTGATCAATCGCCTGAACCTGGAACTGAACAAAGGGACCTCCCTGGAGAAGATCAATCAGATCTTTTACGGATTGATCAGGGAACTTTACCCTATCAGCCACTTGATCATCTTCATGCGGGAACCTTTTGATGAGGACTTTCATCTCGTTTTCTCTGCCATGCCGGACGATACGAGAGCGATCCTGAAAAAAGACAATGACACCTCGGTCTTCTATACGGTGCCGGTCAGGGGATTTAAAGAGTTCCGGGAGAGATTCGGGCAGGATGGTCCGCTCATCATCCTCAATGATCCCGACCAGATGAAGGAGGGCATGAATATTTTATTCCCGGATGATGAGCGTAACCGCAGTGTAGTGAACATTCTCAGCGAGATAGGACTGAAGAGCCAACTCTTTTACCCGGTCATGTCAGGGGACGACCTGTTGGGATTCATCAACCTGAACAGTACGGAGGTGCAGGAAAGGGAACGGTTGAAGAACCTTTCGTCGGTGCTCGGGCAGGCGGCCATGGTCTTTCTGAAAAAGATCGCCGAGGATGAGATGCAGCGGTTGTATAACGCCATAGAACGACTGAATGAGGTGCTTATTATCTCCGACAGCAACGGGACGATCCTTTACATCAACCGGGCGGTAGAGAAGATCCTGGGGTACGAGCGGGACAGGCTGACCGGAAAAAATCTCAGGACGATGCGATTTACGGAAGAAGATCCGGCTTTCTACGAAAGTATCTGGAATACGGTCATGCAGGGCAGATCCTGGTCAGGGATGCATCGACTGCAACATAAGAACGGGGAGATGGTCATGACCCGTTCGAACGTTACGCCCATACGGAATGACGAGGGAGATATCCTTTATTTTGTGACCATCCTGCAGGATATCACCCGGGAGATCGCACTGGAGCAGTATATGCAACGGACGCACAAGCTGGAGATGATGGGACGTTTTGCCGGCGGACTGGCCCATGATTTTAACAACATTCTGGCCACTATCATGGGATATATTGATATGGTCATGGACGAGGAGGACCGGGAGAGCTGCCGTTACAGGTATCTTAACAAGGCCAAAATGTCCGGTAAGAAAGCGGAGGAGGTGATCCGTAAGCTGCTCACTTTCAACAGGGGGGTGGACCCTCAGTTGGAACCTGTTGATATGACCTCCCTCCTCAGGGAGATCTTTGCCCTGCTGAAACCGCAGATACCCCGGCATGTGGAGACGGAGATCGGGGATCACAGCGGAGGAGCAGAGATAACGGCCGATCCGGCGCAAATGCGTCAGGTGTTCCTGAACCTCCTGTCCAATGCCATCTATGCAGTGCGGGACAAGAAGAACGGACGGGTCCGCGTGACACTGGAAGTGCTGGAAGCCTCCGGCAAGACTAACCGGAAATATCCCGAGCTGAAAAAGGGGAAGTGGCTGTGTGTCAGGATCACGGATAATGGGGAGGGGATCCCTCCCGAGGCGATGGACAAAGTGTTCGATCCTTTTTATACCACCAAGCCCGTGGGCGAGGGATCGGGCATGGGCCTCTCGGTGGTCCATGGTATCCTCCGCAACCACAACGGGGTGATCCACCTGGAGAGCAACCCCGGCAAAGGCACGGTCTTCACAGTGTTCCTGCCGGCGGAGTAGTTGGTGGTTCGTGGTTCGTGGTTCGTTGTAACTCTTCAACTTATCAACTCATCAACCTATCAACTCTTTTTTGTCACTTCTCCGCACCCTTT
This sequence comes from Bacteroidales bacterium, assembly GCA_015486475.1. GTDB lineage: Bacteria > Bacteroidota > Bacteroidia > Bacteroidales > VadinHA17 > DRPN01. The sequence goes on along the minus strand of WFRO01000206.1, from coordinate 4,106 downwards.
AATCTCCTGAAAACAGAGCTTCATAAAAAAGAGGTGATCTGGCTCATCAATATTGATGAAATGGATCATTTTGGACGAAATATTTGACTAAATTAGCATCAGGTAGCGAATATATTTTTTTCTTTGCTGTTCGAATAAATTAGTTGTATGAGCAGGATTCTTCTGATAGAAGATGATGTGGATTTCCGGTGGATGCTTTCCGAGATGCTGAAACGGGAAGGTTATGAGGTGCAAACGGCCGATAACGGGGAAGAGGGGGTTCGTCTGCTCGATCAAAACACTTTTGACCTGATCATTACCGATATCATCATGCCCGAAAAGGAGGGGCTGGAGACCATCATGGACATCATGAACCGGAACCCCGGCAACAAGGTCATTGCTATCTCCGGCGGAGGCCGGTCGGCTGCAGGCAGTTATCTCAAAACAGCCGAATATTTCGGGGCGGTAAGATCTTTTCAGAAACCCTTTGACAGAAAGGATTTTCTTCTTGCTGTGCGGGATCTTGTGAATGCGTGAGAGGAGAGTGCAAAGTGTGGAGTACTTGGAGTACTTAAAGTACTTGGAGTGTGGAGTGCCTAGAGGTTGGAGTTGTTATTCGCATCATCGCTTTATCCCTTCATCCCTTCATCGTTCCCTTTACCCAGCACCTAGCACCCTGTACCCCTTATGCCTTCTGCCTTTTTACTTTTGCCTTATTCCCTGCTCCTGCCTGATCAGTTTACTCACGTAACTGCCTATACTGAGGGCTGCCGTGAGTCCCGGCGATTCGATGCCGACCAGACTGACCAGTCCCGGTAATCCGTGTTCACTTTCTTCCCTGATCAGAAAATCCCGTGGTGTGTCTCCCGGTTTTTGCAGCTTGGGACGTATGCCCGCCTGGTCGGGGGCCAGGTCGCCAGGCTCGAGGAAAGGCAGGAACCGGCGTGTTTTCTCCAGGAATTCTTCGGCGTGTGCAGGGTCGACCGTATAGTCCACGCGGCCATCCTCCAGAAAGATAGTGTTGGGGCCCAGCTTCTGGCGGCCCGTCATGTCGGGCGTGGTGTGGATGCCGAGGCCGGTGGTGTTCAGCTCGGGGACGGGATAGATGAGGCGGTGGATCAGCTTGTGCTTGCCGTTGAGCAGTGCAAAGTATTCCCCTTTCCAGAAATAGGTCCGGTACGAAGGATCGTCGATGCCGGCCATGCGGGCTATCGCTTCGGCAGAAAGCCCGGCAGCATTGATCAGATAGCGGGAGGAGAAATCAAAGGCTCCGCCGTCGGCGTCGAGGATGCCGATGCGGTAGCCGCCCTCTTCCAGGGGCGTGATGCTTTTCACTTCGCAGTTGTAAGCAAATTCTGTTCCGCCGATCACTGCGTCGTTCTCCAGCGACTGCATGAGGGCGTGCACGTCAACGATGCCGGTGGAGGGGAAGAAGGCTGCATACCGTGCCTCAATATTCGGCTCCAGGCCGGCGATCTCCTCCCGGTCCAGGAGGCGGCCGTCACGCACCTCGTTGGCCGTGGCCGTGGCCAGGATCTCCTCCAGGACCGCTTTCTCCTCCTCCTGCGTGGCAACGATCAGCTTGCCGCACCGCTGATAAGGGATCTCACGCTTCCGGCAGTATGCGTACAGCCTGTCGCGGCCTTCGCGGCAGAGGATCGCCTTGAGACTTCCCGGGCGGTAGTAGATGCCCGAATGGATCACCTCGCTGTTGCGGCTGGAGGTCTCCATGCCGAATTTTTCGTGTTTCTCCACCACGAAGACAGAGGAGAAATGACGGGACACTTCGGCCGCTATGGCCAGGCCTACCACCCCTGCACCGATGATCGTTACTTCTGCATCCATGGGGTCAAAGATAGAAGAAAAAGAACCAAGAGACAAGATGCAAGAGCCAGGAGCCAAGAGCTATGAGCTAAGAGCCAAGAGCTATGAGGCAAGAGACAGGAGACAGGAAGCAAGAGCCAGGTATCATGTGAATGAAATTCCAACTCCTGATGTGGTTGGCGTCATTCAAATTTTTTTCCTATTTTTAGAAAAAAATACCAAAAATGGAAAAAACGGGTTATATTATTTTAGCCATTGTGGCTTTGATCTGGCTGGGCGTGATCCTTTTCGGGATGATCGAGGCCCTGCCATGGGGCCTGGTCGGATTCCTGGTGCTGATCGGCCTGGGGCTGTTGCTGGTACAGGTGATCAGAGACCGCCTGAAGAACAAGGAAGATGATTATTATTCAAAGAATGTGGACCAATAAAAAACCGAGATCATGCTGATCACGACACAAGACGAATTTGCGGATTATGAGATCATCGAGACGCTGGGGCTGGTGAAAGGTAACACCATCCGGGCGCGTCATGTAGGCAAGGACATCATGGCCGGTCTCCGCAACCTGGTGGGAGGGGAGATCACCGAATACACCAAAATGCTGGCCGAGTCGCGCGAGCAGGCCATCGACCGTATGGTGGCCAGTGCCGAAGCGCTGGGTGCCGATGCCATCGTAGCCATGCGCTTCACCACCTCGGCGGTGATGCAGGGCTCTTCCGAGCTGCTGGCCTACGGCACCGCTGTGAAAATAAAGAAAAAGGATTAACTGTGCCGCTTCCCCTGCCTCCCAACTACCAGAGGGTGCTCTCTTCCCTGGCCGAGATCATCGAGCGGGACGTGCTTGATCTGCTCCGTGTCCTGGAAGGAGAAGGTGAAAGTGATGAGATCGTCAGGATCCGAAGATCCTGGACCCCTGCCGAAAGAAAGGAGAAGATACAAAAACTCAGGGAGCTGTTGGAAGCGAACAGGAAATTTTTTCGTGATCTGGGAGGAAAGCCTGTTACCTATACCGAAAGGCAGGTGTTTGATGCCAAGATCACACATTTGTGGACCCTCCTGAATGATTCACGCCCGGAGAAGATGAAGGGTTATGGGGCGCTGACGGAGGAACAAAAGGAATGGATCGACCGGTATATCAGGAATCTGCTGACGAGGATCGATGAGCTTGGAAGAGGATAGGAGATGAGAAAAAATGGTTTGTATGTATGGATAGCGGTCTGGCTTTTTTCAGCCCTTTTTGTGGTTTCCTGTATCGATAAGGATGCAGGGGATATTGATCCTTCGATCGTTTATGATGCGGAATTTTCCCTGCCTGTGGGGGACAGTCTGCTGCAGGCGCAGCAGTTCGTAGATACGACGGTGCTGATCCCTGTGCCTGACACGGTGGACAGGGACACCGTCCCCTGGTTCCTGTATGACGGGGTCTTTTACTATTCCCCCGATACACTGTATTACCGTTCTGAGGCGCAGGTCTCTCTCTCAGATTTTTATACCGACACGAGCGAGATCGTCTCGCTCACTTTCCGTGTGAATGCCGTGAACCGTGTGCCGGCAAGGATGGCGTTGCAGCTCTATTTTGCCGATGCCGGCAGGGTGGTGTTCGACTCGCTTTTTCCCGAAGGCCCCCTGTGGCTGGAGGCTGCTGCCACAGATGCTTCCGGCGAGGTGACGAAACCGGCTGAATTATGGAAAAAAGATATTGTCCTTACCCCTTTGCAGGTGGCTGCGATGCAGCAGATGGAATATGTATTTGAAGAATACCGCCTGGTGTTACCCGATTCCCGTACCGACTCCATTCCTTTCTATCCCGAACAGGAGGTGTGGCTCCAGCTGGGCGTGAGGGCAGGCGTAAAGATCGTGCTGCAATGAGAAGGTGGAGCAGGGTCATACTGGGACTGGGCGGAGCATTCCTCACGCTGACGGGGATGGCCCAGCATGATCCCTCCCTGTACCTGTTGTACCAGGTGCCGGAGAGCAACCTGCTCAACCCGGCGATACAGCCGGAATGCCCGTGGTACATCGGTCTGCCGGTGCTCTCGTCGGTGCATGCCGATTATGGCAACTCTTTGTTCACCTACAACCAGTTTTTTCAAAAGCATCCCGGTGCGCAGCGTTCCATAGAGATCGAGCAGACCGTCGCCTCGATGCACCGGCGTGACTATTTCGGTACGGAAGCCCACGTGCAGTGGCTGGCCCTGGGCCACCGGTGGGGGGATAACAGCATCATCTTTACCGTTACGGAGAAGAACAACCTGCCGGTCACGCTCCCTGGCCGGGGGGTGCAGCTCCTGTGGAACGGCAATAC
>WFRO01000205.1 GCA_015486475.1 Bacteroidales bacterium | reverse complement strand
TCTGCTTGCCCAGATACATGATACGGTCCGTCCGGTCGATCAGATCATCGGTGAAAGTAGGATAGAAAAAATCAGATCCGGGAAAATCCACGCCATACATCTTATGGATCGTGTCTATCGTGGCGATGATCCCGTACGGAGCAGGTACCTCTACATAATTGTTCTCCACATAGGAATAATAAACGAACTTACTGCCGTTGTACCAGAAACCCCGGTGTTTATCATCATTGCGCCAGTTCTCGATAAAAAATTTATCCGGCCCCTGGAGATAAACCCGGTTGCGGCCCGACATCTGTGTCATCTGGAACTCCTCACCGGGTTGGTCCCATGCCGATCTGTAATCGAATGCCACGGCGTTCAGATCGCCAATGATGGTGCCCATGTGGTCCAGGATACTGATCGCGACCGTATCATAGGGAGTATCCTGCGTCCTGCCTGCAAAAGGCAGCAACAGCAGGAATAACATAAGAACAATGCTCTTTTTCATCTTACTGTATTAGGATTTTTAACCGAAAAAATACTTGCTGAAACATACAAATCTAAAATAATTCTAAATAACCACCAAAACAAAAGGTAAAACATCAGAGGCACTTTTGTATCTACTTCGTCCGTATCAGCACCACGCCGTTGGCTCCCCGGCTTCCGTAAATGGCGGCTGCCGTATCTTTTAAGATATCGATCGACACCACATCACACGGCGCGATATCTGCGATGGAGGAGGTCGCCACACCATTGACAAGAATGAGCGCCTCTGTATGACCCTGAAAATTGGTGCTTCCCCGGACATATATATTCCCATTGGAGACCGTGATCCCTGAAAACCGGCCCCTTATCAGTTCATAGATGTTCGTATAGTTGCAAAAATCATTGTTCTCCTGCTGCAGGTGATCCACGGCATACATCAGGTCTTTCTTGCTGATGTATCCATAGCCTACAGCCCGTTCCCTGTTCACCTGCGAATCGATGAAATAGAGGTTCAGGACCAAAGAGTCTGTTTTCGCATCCACCCTTTTGGAGACCGGTTTGAATGGTTTGGTCTTTATCTGGATGACATCCTTGTCAAAACAAACGATAGAGAATCTCCCCAGGGAATCGGTGATCGCGGAGGTTTTTGCTTTTTTAGCCCTCACTTCAAGGTTTTTGACCGGATAGGTGTTAAAAACGGTCAGCCTTCCGTAGATCACCCTGTTCTGGGCAAAAATTCCCACAGGGATGATCACAATTGCTAACAGCAAAAGGATTTTTTTCATTTTCAGAGATTTATCATCATCATACTAACGCAAATATTATACCGTTTATTTCCTTTCCATCCCCCTCTCCCAACTCCAAACCCAACACAACATGATTATACGTCCGTCAGTGGATCCAACTTTCAACTTTAGTCACTTTTAACTTTTAACTCAAAATAACCTCTTATCTTTGCAAAAAACGAGTTTATGTACAAATACGCCACTGCCATCGGCATAGATGTAGGCCGTACAGGTATCAATTACGGCATTGTCCGCCAGGATGGCGAGGTATTGTGGCGCAACCGCATACGTTATTCGCGTCAGCGCAACAAGACCGCCGTCCTGCGCAAGCTCTTTGATGTGGTGGATGACGTGCTGGCCTATGCTGCCGAACAGGAGATCAATCCGCTCTGTATCGGCATCGGCACACCCGGGTTCATCGATCTGAAGAGCGGTTTTGTGCGGGGTGCCGCCCTGCTGATACGGGACTGGCGCGATATTCCCCTGGCACATCTGGTCTATGAAAAAACCGCTCTGCCGGTATTCGTCGACAACGATGCCACCCTGTACGGGTATGCCGAATGGATGTTCGGGGCGGCCCGCAATGTGGATGACATGATCTTCATCGCCCTGCGCACCGGCATCGGCGGAGCGATCGTGATCAACAGGCGGCTCTACCGCGGCGCCAACAATGCCAGCGGGGAGTTCGGACAGATGACGATCAATTTCTCAGGCCCCCGCAGCAAATGGGGCGGCAAAGGATGCCTGGAGTCTTATGCTTCCTCGCAAGCCCTCATCGAGCGCTACAACAGGCGGGTGAAAAAAGAAGGGGAAGAAGAGATGACGGTGACCGCTACCCTGCCCGTCTTCGAACGGTTCCATGCCGGCGAACCTGCCGCCGTGGAGGCCGTGAAAGAGAACGCCCGTTTTGTGGGGATCGGCCTGGGTAACCTGGTAAACATCTTCGCCCCCAAACTGATCGTCGTGGGAGGAGGCATGGCCCTGGCCGGCGAAGAATACATCGCCATGATCCGCGAGGCGACCCTGGAGAACTCCATGTCCGTATGCCACGAACACCTGGAGGTGGTGGCCGCCGAACTGGGACATGAGGCGGGGTTTATCGGCGCCGGCCACTTCGCCCTCGCCATGCTGGACGGGAAAACGCCATGAGTAGGGACAAGGCATGCCTTGTCCCTACTGAAATTAAATACATACCATGATAACACTTCGATTAGATTCTGTCAAAGAGATCCTGCCACCGCCGGACCAGCCGGAATGGCTGAAATATGAGAAGGTCCCGGTGCGGATCTTCCAGAGCTCACGGGCCGCCTCAAAGATGGTGGCTGCCCATATCGCCCGGGCCATCCGCGACAAAGCTTCGCAGGGAGAACATCTGGTGCTGGGCCTGCCCACAGGCTCCACACCGGTGGAGGTGTATGACGAGTTGGTGCGCATGCACCAGGAGGAGGGCCTCAGCTTCCGCAACGTCATCACCTTCAACGTGGATGAATACTATCCCATGCCCCCCGGCAAGCTGCAGTCCTATGTACGTTTCATGCGGGAGCACCTGCTCGACCAGGTAGACCTCCTCAAGGAGAACGTCCATTTGCCGGATGCCACCCTGCCCCTGGAAGAGATCCCTGCCTTTTGCCGGAGATATGAGGAAGACATCCGCCGGGCCGGCGGCATCGACATCCAGCTGCTGGGCATCGGCCGCACCGGCCACATCGGCTTCAACGAGCCGGGCTCCGACCGTCATTCGGTGACGCGTCTGGTGACCCTCGACTATGTCACCATCGCCGATGCGGCGAGTGATTTCTTCGGCGAGGACAACGTCCCACGCAAGGCCATCACCATGGGTGTGGGCACCCTCCTCAACGCCAAAGAGGTGATCCTCCTCGCCTGGGGCGAGGGCAAGGCGCCCATCATCCGCGAGACCGTCGAAGGACCGGTCACCGAGAACGTGCCGGCCTCCTTCCTGCAGGAACACCCCAACGCCTCGGTGGTCCTCGACGAAGCCGCCGCCGCCGAGCTGACACGCTTCCGCACCCCCTGGCTTGTGGGCGACTGTGCCTGGGATGACGCCATGGTGCGGAAAGGGGTCATCTGGCTCTGCGGGACGGTGCAGAAGCCGATCCTCAAACTCACCAACCGCGATTACAACGAACATCACATGGGCGAGCTGCTGGCCAAACGTGGCCAGGCCTATGACATCAACATACGGGTGTTCAATGAGATACAACACGCCATCACCGGATGGCCCGGCGGCAAGCCCCATGCCGACGACAGCAACCGTCCCGAACGGGCCGTCCCCTATCCCAAAAGAGTGGTCGTTTTCAGCCCCCACCCCGACGATGACGTCATCTCCATGGGCGGCACACTCATCCGCCTCGTCGACCAGGGTCATGATGTCCATGTGGCCTACCAGACCTGTCTCTTATACAC
>WFRO01000204.1 GCA_015486475.1 Bacteroidales bacterium | reverse complement strand
TGGGCAACCTGATGAACTCCGAGATCTATGGCGTGCAGACCAACCTGCCGTGGGGCTTTATCTTTGTCCGCAACCACGAGACGGTGCCCAAACATCCCACCCAGATCTACGAGGCCCTCTCTTACCTGGCGATCTTTTTTTACCTGCGGTGGATCTACTGGAAGAAGGAGGGAAAGGTGCCGGAGGGACTCCTTTTTGCCCTTTTCCTCATCCTCGTCTTTACCGCCCGCTTTTTCATCGAGTTCATCAAAGAGCCGCAGGAGGCTTTCGAAAAAGCCTTGCCGCTGGATATGGGCCAGCTCCTCAGCATCCCCTTCATCCTCACCGGTCTGGCATTGCTATGGTATGTCCTGAGGAAAGAGAAAAGGGAGGCTGAGCTGCCTTAATTTATCTGCTCAAAAAAATTACCTGCCGGCACCCCTATGACCGGCCTGCAAAATTATTGTATCCCTGTATCAAACTTTTCAACTTTTCAACCCATCAACTTTTCAACATATTAATAACCGATCTCTCTTCATTTATTCATCAGATCCTTTCTGCCTGCCGTAAGCATCATCCCAATATTCCTTTCTTATGATTATTTTTTGATATTTACCATAACCTTTTTTACCCAATACTGATTTTAACGTATCATAATACAAACAGGCCTCTTTTATGGATAAGGATCGATTACGACGGATCATTACGAAAGTTAAAGAGCGGGATAAAATGGCATTTGGCGAATTAATGGATCATTATTATAGGTATGCAGAGAGGGTTGCATACCGTATTCTCACTAACCGTGAAGATACCGAAGATGCTATACAGAACACATTTGTCAAAGTCTGGGAGAACGCTGATAGATATAATGAAAAATTTGAATTCACAACATGGCTTTACAGGATCATTATAAATACTTCTCTCGATCTTCTCCGGAAGAAAAGAAAATTCCCTACAGATCGGGAAACCAACATTTCCGGTATTTATTTGCATGAAAATGCGGGAGAGAATGAAGCTGATCATCCGATGATCCAAAATGAGGTTTTGGAGATTTTCAGGTTATTATCCGAAAATCTCGCACCAACACAAAAAGCTGTTTTTGTGCTCAGAGATCTGGAAGCACTTCCTGCAGAAGAGGTGGCGGAGATTCTGAATATGTCTTCTGATCAGGTAAAAAGTAATCTTTACCATGCCCGGAAAAAGCTGAGGGAATTGTATTCAATGTATATGAAAAAAGAGGAAAGTAATGGAATGCGATAAGATAGAGCCATTATTATATCTGTATGCCGGCGGTGATATTTCCGGTGCGGACGTACAAAAGACAGAGGAACATCTTAAGCAATGTGCCTCATGCCGGCAACTGTTGGCTTCCATCCGTGAATCCCGTACTTTTATCAGGGGGATAGCCGGATCACATGAATCATTGACAGATCGGGAAAAAGTAATAAGCAGAGTCTTTGAAGCTATTGATGCCGGAGGACTTCTTACAAAGGAAAAATATGCTGACCGCTCTCCATTCCGGATTTCCACCAAAGGGGATACAGCGGGAACCCGACGGACAGTAAATCGTTTGCATTTTGATTACATTTTTAAGGGGCATAGGGTGGAGAAAGTCTTGCGATGGATTTCGGGAGTTGCTGCCATATTGATGGCAGGACTGTTCCTTTTTCAGGAGATCAGATTTGTTTCCGGGAAAGCCGACCTTCAATATACAGGGGAAAGTAACTTTTACCCAAAAGAAAATATCTCAAGCCATAGTAGATATTTTCTGAAAGAGTTGAAAGTCGCGGAATCTATCTTTGAAAAAGGGAAAATATCCGGTGAAGAATTGAGGGGAAAAACATACCTTTTCCCTGCCAAAAGGATGTTGATTAAATATTCATCGTATCTTGAACAACAGAAGAAATAGGGGGATCATTAATTTTAATACCTACCATCATGAAAAAAGTATTGTTTTTCAGTGTCATGCTTTTTATTTTACAGGCATGTATAACCGATGAGGTGGTGACCACAACTTTCCATCCCGACGGGAGCCTCACGCGGGTCGTGGAGTTCAGGAGCAGCAAAAAGGATTTTGATCCGGGTGATCTGTGCACGCCGGTCGACTCCACCTGGCAGATCACCGTGACACGGGATTCGCTCCAAGGGGATGGGGAATATCCTTACCGGGTCAGGGCCGAAAGGCAATATCTTACCGTTGACGGCCTCAATGAGGAATACAAAAACAATTCATCCGTGCTCTCCGCGGTGCGGCGGGAGGTCTCTTTTGAGAAAAAATTCATGTGGTTCTATACCTTTTATTATTATCAGGAAACGGTCTACCGGGTTTTTCCGAAAAAGGATCTGGACAAGTACCTGACGGACGAAGACCTGCTGCTGCTCAAGGGGGATCCCTCCTTCCGGGAGAAGATGGCCGCGATGGACTCTGCTGCCGTGGACAGCCTCACCGAGCTGGCGCTGGGGCATCTGGCTTTGTGGACGGGCGACCGGATGTTCGATCTCCTCTATGCCGGGATGCAGGAGGTGGTCAGCAGTCATCCTGCCGGTGATCTCACGCCGGCCCGTCTGCTGGCGGCGGGGGATTCGTTGCGGATACTGTACAGGCAGGCCTACACGGATATACCGGCCGGCGATAAGAGGTTTCGTCAGTACTTTCAAAAAAAGCTGGGTCAGGACCCCGATACGCTGATCGCCCGCTATCCCGGAACGTTTAAAAAATATGTAAACCTCACGGAAGACATCCTCTCCCTGGTCTATTTCGGTTCATACAGGAACAGGATCACCCTGCCTGGCAAGCTCTTCGATGCCAATGGTGTGGTGGATAAGGACGGCAGCGTCTCCTGGCAGGTTGTGCCGGTGGTCTATCTGTCGCAGGACCAGGATATGTTCGCCGCCTCACGCGTCTCCAACCTGTGGGCCTGGCTGATAGCCGGCGTGATCATCCTCTTCGCCGTGGTCCTGTGGCTGCCGAGGAAGAAGTATTAGCGATGAGCATTGAGCAAAGAGCAATGAGATAAAATTAAAAGTATGTCAGATACTTGTATTTAACTACGAACTATAAACTATGAACTACAAAACGAAAAAAACCGGCATCCGCCGGTTTTTTTGTGGGATATACTGGATTCGAACCAGTGACCTCATGCCTGTCAAGCATGCGCTCTAAACCAACTGAGCTAATACCCCATTCAAAAGTGGTGCAAAAATAATAAAAAATTGAATAACGCTCTTCGGCCTGTACAAATTCACCCGGCACCCCGCCTTCGTCCCGATAGGTCGGGACTTCGTCGGGCAAAGCCAGCACCTTGTACCCAGCACCTAGCACCCTGTACCCAGCACCCTACGGAAATGTGGAGTACTTAGAGTATGTAGTTATTATTCGCATTATCGCATCATCGCTTCATCCCTTCATCGCTTTCTTTCTCTGTGCCCTGTGCCCTGTGCTTTCACCCAGCACCCCCGTCCGAACGGATGACTCCCTGTCTGCCGCCAGGCAGGCGTTCATCCGGGCGGGCAGCACCCAGCACCCAGCACCCAGCACCCTGTACCCAGTACCTTACGGAAGTTTGGAGTATTTAAAGTGTTTTCCTGATCTTTCCGCTTTTCTCCACGATCTTCACGATCACCTCCGTCGCCTTCTCCATCGAAGGTACCGGGATGAATTCATACCGGCCGTGGAAGTTGTGCCCGCCGGTGAAAAGGTTGGGCGTGGGCAGTCCCATATAGGAAAGCCGGGCGCCGTCCGTGCCGCCGCGTATCGGCTTGACCTTGGGAGTGACGCCGCACTCTTCCATTGCCTCGCGGGCCAGATCGATGATGTAGCTGACCGGACCGATCTTCTCTTTCATGTTGTAGTACTGGTCTTTGATCCTCAGGGAGACGCTTTTCTTTCCGTATTTTTCCCGCAGCAGGGAGGCCACCTGCCGCAGGTATTTCTTGCGCTCCTCAAAACGTTGGCGGTCGTGGTCACGCACCAGGTAGCGCATGACTGTCCGTTCGACGGTACCCTGCATATCGATGAGGTGGTAAAAGCCTTCATACCCCTCGGTATGTTCGGGGCGTTCGTGGGGAGGCAGCAGGGTGTTGAACTCCGTTGCCACATGCATCGAGTTGATCATTTTGTCCTTGGCCGTTCCCGGATGCACATTGCGGCCGGTGAAGGTGACCGTGGCCAGAGCCGCATTGAAGTTCTCATACTCCAGCTCTCCCAGCTCCCCGCCGTCGACGGTGAAAGCAAAGTCGGCACCGAATTTATTCACGTCAAAGTGGTCGGCCCCACGACCGATCTCTTCGTCGGGGGTGAAAGCTACTTTCACGGTGCCGTAGGGGATCTCAGGATGCTCCTGCAAAAATGCCAGGGCGGTCATGATCTCTGCTACGCCGGCCTTGTCGTCGGCGCCCAGCAGGGTGGTGCCGTCGGTGGTGATCAGGTCCTGACCTGTGTATTCCAATAGTTCGGGAAAATCGGCCGGGGAGAGGACGATCTGCTTCTTTTCGTTGAGGATGATCTCCCCGCCGTCATAATTCCGGTGGATCTGCGGGCTCACATCCGTGCCGGAAAAATCCGGGGAGGTGTCCATGTGTGCGATCAGCCCCAGCACTGGAGCCGGCCGGTCGGTGTTGGCCGGAAGGGTGGCCATGACATAACAGCGATCATCCACAGAGACATCTTCCAGACCCAGGGTCTCCAGCTCCTGCACCAGCAGCCGGGCCAGCGCCCATTGCTTGTCAGTACTGGGGACGGAGGAAGAATGTTCGTCCGATTGCGTGTCGATGCGAACATATCTCAGAAAACGGTCAACAACGGTTTCCATAAAGCAATTTTTTAGCTTTCAAACATTCAATCATTCACTCATTCAAACCTTCAAACATTCTCACATCATCCCTGCCAGTTCCGGCCAGCGTCCGATCTCTGCCTTATTGGAAAATCCCAGCGTTTCGGCTTTGGCCAGCGAACGCAGCGCTGCCTCCCTGTTGTTTTTCTGGGCGTTGTATACCGCGTCAAAGAACCATACATCGGGGTTCTCCGGGTCGAGGAGCTTGTAGAGAGCAAGATATTTTGCCGATT
>WFRO01000203.1 GCA_015486475.1 Bacteroidales bacterium | reverse complement strand
CTGTAGGGACAGACCGTATGAAAGCTGCCTCCCACGGGGTAAGGGCCCTTGTTGAGGTGGAATACCCTGTCCAGTATTTTTTTCTTCCCCAGGGGATGTTGGATCGTGAAATGATGCACACTGCCCCATCGCCAGAATTCAGGGTCGGAACCATAACGCCCGGCAGCTTCCTGTACGGCCAGGTGCCAGGAGCGCAGGACCATGGCGGTCAGTCCTTCCCGGACAGCAGGAGTGTTGATATCATCCAGCCAGGGGGAGGAGGTGTCGGCCCGTATGTTCTCCAGAATGGTGGTCAGGAGATTCCTGATCTGCAGCACCTCGCCGGTCAGCTCTTTTCCCAGCTCATCGGAGATGGTCTCTTCGATGAAATGTTTCAGGAAGAATTCAAATATCAGCGGTGCCTCTTCGCGGGTGCCCATGTAACCGTCCCACTTCTGTAACACACCCAGGGCCTTCTTTTCTTCGGCGTTCATCCCCCCGGAATTATTATCCAGGATCTTCAGCAGGGGAGGCAGGGCAGTGGAGGCCAGCAGGGAGTGCTGGTCGGTCTGTATCTTCCTGAAATCGCTGACATCCAGCTTTTCCTTTTCATTCAGCATCTCCCGGATGCGGGCGATGCGGTAGAACTGGGAAAAGTAGGTGCCGATATAATAAGGATAGCTGTCCTTTACCGTTCTGTTGTTGGCTGAGGAGACACTGTGGCCGGGCGGGTTGTAGGTATGTGGCTGAAGTTCAAAGGGTACTTTTCCGTGCCAGTCGTAGAGGGAGGTGTCCCCGGGCAGCACCATCCAGGCAGGGCCTTTGCGTACCGGGATGCCTCCGGCGGCATACAGACCGATGTTACCGTGCCGGTCGGCATAGTCAAAGTTCTGGTTCACGCATCTGAAGAGGCGCAGTCCGTCGGTGAACTCCTGCCAGTTCCTGGCCCGGTTGATCCTGTAAAGGCCCAGGTACTCGTTGCTGTAGTCGTTGCCTTCCCAGCGCATGGAGATCGCCTCGCTGACGCCGCCGAAGCGGGAGACCAGGGGACCCCGGTGGGTGAAGAGGAGGGTGTCATGCACCTCTTCCCCTCCTTTGATGCGGATCGTCTGCGGGGATATCTTCATAGGCAGCCAGCGGCCGTCATATCTGTATTCATGCGGGTTGGCCGGGTTGAGTTTCTCATGGTACAGGTCCAGATCATCGGCAAAAAGATAGGTGATCCCCCAGGCGATGTCTTCGTTGTGACCCGCAACGACCACCTGCTCGCCCGGGAAGAGGACGCCGGTGACGTTCAGCCTGCCTTGAACATTCTGGTGGATCTGATACCATATCCCCGGAAGGCTGAGGGTCAGATGCATGTCGTTGGCCAGGAGGGCATGGCCGGAGACCGATTTTTCCGGCGATACGGCCCAGTTGTTGCTGCCCGAGGACATCTGGACCCCGAGGGAGGAGAGTTGGCTGCCGGCAGAGAGGAGGTTGTTGGAGGCAGACAGCAAGGCGGTGTCGATGTTAAAATCCGGGTAAACATACTCCTCGCGGGAAAGGGGTGAGGGGAGCAGGAAGGAAGCTTTATCACCCAATTTTAGGAAAGCTTTATAGAGGAGGATCTTTGTTTTCCAGTGACCCACATCGAGATTCCAGGCGATGTACCCGATGATGTTGAGCGAGTGTTCCGGCTTCCAGGGCTCAGGTTTGTACTGCAGGATGGTGAACTCCGGCGGCAGCGAGTGGCGATGGGTGTTGATGAACTGGTTGATCCCGTCGGAGAAAGCCTCCAGGGAACGTTGCAGCGGGGTGTCTATGCTGTCGAGGAGGAGACGGGATTTTTCGGGGATGCGGAGGGCACGCAGGAGGAGGTCGGCCTTCACGAACTCTTGCCCGAAGATCTCTGAGAGGCGGCCCTGGGTGACGCGTCGCAGCAGGTCCATCTGCCAGAGGCGGTCCTGGGCCTCCAGGTATCCCGTGACCCGGTACAGATCTTCTTCGTTCGTGGCATAGATGTGCGGGATACCCATGCTGTCACGGTAAACGGTCACCTTGTCCCGGAGGCCGGTGAGTGAGATGTTCTTGTCGTAGTTGGGAACGGCACGGTAGGAGACATAGCGGATCCAGAGCCAGCCGGCGAGCAGGACAAAAATGATCAGGTAGATGAGGATGCGGAGGAGCTTTTTGAAAAATTTCATAAGGAAAGGGGTTATGTTCTCACGATGAAGACGGGGATGTTTATCTGGTGGCGTACCTTGTCAACGGTGGTGCCGTGGACCCAGTCCTGGACGCCCTGGTGGCCGTGGGAGCCGGTGACGAGCAGGTCGAAGTTGTTCTCATTGATATATTTTATCAGCTCGTTGGCAGGGTCGCCGTGCAGCAGGGTGTATTCTACGGGTAGCTGGCGTTCTTCCACCTCACGGGTGACCTCTTCGAGGTAAGCCTCGTCCTGGCGCTCATGGAGGCTGGAGCTCTCCTTACCATAGACAAGCGTGCCGGGGGTCTCAGCGACATGCAGGAGGGTGAGACGGGCCTTGTGGTTGCGGGCCAGGGCCAGCGCGGCGGAGAGGATCTCCGCATCCAGCGGGCTGTTCTCCAGGGCCACGGCGATGTTCTTATAGGTGACGGGGCGCAGCTTTTCGGCGATGAGGTGGCCTTTGCGGATGATGCCGCTCTCCCACGGGCGTTTCACCCCGAAGAAAGGAGAAGCGATGATGTACACGAGTATGCCGAGGAGGAAGATAACCCCGGGGATGACGAGGAACCAGAGCCAGAGGCTCCCGCCGGTGAGCCATCCGGTGAGCTCGTCGAGCACCAGCTTGAGGTTGAGGGCGATGATGATGGCGGCGATGAGCCAGGCGAGCAGCTTCACCCAGACGGGGTTGGCGAAGCGGCCCATCTTGCCGGGGTCGGAAGTGAAGTGTATCAAAGGGATGACGGCGAAGGGCAACTGCAGGCTGAGCACCACCTGGGAGAGGATCAGCAGGCGGTAAGTGCCTTCGCTACCGGAGATGGCGATGACGACCACGGCCGGCAGGAGGGCCAGGGAGCGGGTGATAAGGCGCCGCAGCCAGGGACGTATGCGTATGTTCAGGAAGCCTTCCATGATGATCTGGCCGGTGAGGGTGCCGGTGAGGGTGGAGCTCTGGCCGGCGGCGATGAGGGCGATGGCAAAGGCCGCCGGCGCCAGCGTGG
>WFRO01000202.1 GCA_015486475.1 Bacteroidales bacterium | reverse complement strand
TTCGTATTTTTCCTTATCACCTATACGGTACTCTCCCTTACAGGGATCTTCTTCCGCGGACCGGGTATGATGCTGATGTGGCCATGGAAAATATAAGATGAAGCGATGATGCGATGATGCGATAAAGCGATGATGCGATAAAGCAATACCTGCCTGCCGCAGGATACGATAATGACCTGCCGCAGGTCAGAGAGGAAGGGACATAAAGAATAAAATATTACCAAAGGAATGAAAAAGAAAAAAGATACCCAAAAGGTGAAAAAGGAAGAGCCGGCGGTGCCTCCACAGGAGCAGACGACCTCGCGCCGTTCTTTCTTCCGGAGGACATGGGGATGGCTGGCATTGCTGGCAGGCGCGGAGCTAACCTTTATGGGCCTTTCTTTCCTGGGGGCAGGGAGAAAAAAAGAAAAAAAGAAAGCGGAAGGGAACTTTACGGATATAGCTTCCGTGACAGAGGTTCCCAAAGGATCGGTCTTCCCCTACCGGTCGGGCCGGCTCTATGTGTGCCATCTGGAGGATGACGGGTTCATTGCTGTCTCGCTGGTATGCACCCACCTGGGCTGCAGCATTGACTGGGACAAGGACAAAGGAGAGTTCCTTTGCCCCTGTCACCATTCCATGTTCGACATCCGCGGAGTGGTGCTCAACCCGCCGGCCACAAGACCCCTCGACTACTATCCCCTGAAGATAGAGAACGGCCGCATCCTGGTGGACCTGGGCCGTCCCGTCACACGCAAACATTTCAGTAAATCGCAGGAGACCTATGCCTGAACTGCAACCTTTACATACCACCCCCTGGAAGAAAGCCGCCTATATCGCCACACTGGCACTGCTGCTTACCTTTCCCGCCTGGCTGCTGCGGTATCACCTGCAGAAAAAAGATCAACCGGTTACCACCGGAGAGGCCACCTATGTGGGAGGAGAAAAGTGTATCGAATGTCATACCAAAGAATACCATGACTGGAAAGGATCGGACCACGACCTGGCCATGGCCCATGCCACACCGGAGAGCGTGGAAGGGAACTTCAACAATGCCACTTTCACCGACAGCAAAGGGGACAGCAGCCGTTTTTACCGGAAAGGGATGAAATACTTCGTGCATACCAAAGGCCCGGGAGGGAAATACGGGGATTTTGAGATCTCCTACACTTTCGGCGTCCACCCCCTGCAACAGTACCTCGTGCCTTTCGACGGAGGAAGGCTGCAGTGCCTGCCCATCGCCTGGGACACCCTGCGCAAGACCTGGTACAGCCTGCCTGACTCCATCTACAAACATGAGGATCTCACCCCCGACAACTGGCTCTACTGGACCAACAACGGACAGAACTGGAATGGCATGTGTGCCGACTGCCACTCCACCAACCTGAAGAAAGGGTACGATCCTGCCCGGCACACCTACCACACCACCTGGACAGATATAGATGTCAACTGTGAGGCCTGCCACGGACCGGGGTCCGAACATATCAAATGGGCCAACCTGCCGGAGATGGACCGCCCCGAAGGGGTCAACTACGGCCTCACCGTCAATACACGTAACATGGAGACCACCGCCGAGGTGAAACTGTGTGCCCGTTGTCATGCCCGTCGCTCAGTGCTGGGAGATTTCTCTCCCGGTCATTTTCATCAGGACATGCTTGATTACATGGTACCCCAGTTGCTGAACGCTCCCCACTATTTCTCCGACGGTCAGATCCTGGACGAGGATTACGTATGGGGTTCCTTTACCCAGAGTTACATGTACCAGGAGCATGTAAGGGTAAAATGCAGCGACTGTCACAACGTCCACAGCGGCAAGGTCATCCTGCCCATTGACGACAATCAGCTCTGCCTGCAATGCCATCGTACCGACGTGTACGATACTTACCAGCACACCTTCCATAAGAAAACAGGAGAGCCCGGCCAGGCGCTGGTCCTGGACCATGGCCTTAAGACCGTGGCCGTGGGCGAGGGGGCCAAATGTGTCAACTGCCACATGCCGGGACGTTATTACATGGGTGTCGATTTCCGGCGCGATCACAGCCTGCGCATCCCGCGTCCCGACCTGTCGATGCGCTACGGCACGCCCAACGCCTGCACCATGTGCCACACCGACAAGAACGACCGGTGGGCAGAGCAGAACATACGCAAATGGTATGGCACCAGCCGCCGCCATCATTACGGGGAGGTGCTGGCCCGCGGCCGCCGCAGCGACCCGGACGCCCTCGACAGTCTTATCCTGATGTCACAGGACATCCTCTTTCCCGTCATCGTACGGGCTACGGCCATCACCCTTTTGCAGAACTATCCAGGAGAAAAGAGCTTTGCTGCGCTCACAAAAGCTTTCGCCGACCCCGAGGCTTTGATCCGCGAAGCAGCCGTACGCAGCCTCCCCAACACCAACCCACAGGCCCTGCGCACTGCCCTGCAGCCTGTGCTCAACGACCCTGTGAAAGCCGTACGCATACAGGCAGCCTTCCGGCTCTCGGCATTCCCCCGGCGACAGATAGAGGCAAAATATCAGAAGGCTTTCGACAAAGCCCTCCGGGAATACAAAGACGCCATGCTCTATATGGGCGACTTCGCCGCCAGCCGCCACAACCTGGGTATCCTTTACTCCAACATGGGACAAACGGACAATGCCATCAGCAACTATGAAGAGGCCCTCCGCATAGACAACCTTTTCTACCCCGCCAGGATCAACCTGGCCCTGCTGTATAATCAGAAAGGAGAGAACGACAAAGCCGAAGAGATGCTGCGCGAGACCCTGAAAGCAGAACCTGATTTTGGCGAAGGATATTATTACATGGGACTGCTGAAGGCAGAGAAGAAAGAGTACAACGAAGCGCTGAAATACCTCCTGGAGGCTGCCCGCCGGATGCCGGAGTACATCCGCATCAACTACAATATCGCACTTCTCTACCAGCAAATGGGAAAATTCGGAGAGACGGAAAAGTACCTGCAGAAATGCCTGGCAGCCCAACCGGACAACTATGATTATCTCTATGCGGCAGCCACCTTTTATCTCAACAGGGGCGACCGGGAGAAAGCCCGGCATTATGCTGCCCTGTTGAAAGAGAAATATCCCGGCAACCCGGCAGGAGACAATATCCTGCATGCCATTTCAAACAACTGACGGAAAACCATTTATTCTTTAACCCTAATATTTTGTACCATGAAAACAACGAATGAACAACGTGTAACTCTGGGAGGATTGGCATTCCTCGTCATCATCCTGGCAGGTGTAAAGATCGCCACGCCCATCATCGTGCCTTTTCTCCTGTCCCTTTTCCTGGTGATCATCACAAAACCTTTTTACGATGCCCTCCATGCCAAGGGCATGCCCACATGGCTGGTCTTTACCATTATTCTGGGAGTGATCTTGTTGTTCAACCTCCTGCTGGTACTGATCATCACCGGCTCGGTGAACTCTATCTCCAACAACATGGATTTTTATAACGAGAAGCTACAACTTTATGGCAACCAGATCTCCGAGCTCTCAAAAAAATTGGGCATAAAAAATGATGAGTCCCTGAAAAACCTGCTGAACCCAAAAAAGATCATGGGTTTTGTCTCAGGCACTCTCAGCAGTTTCAGCGATATCCTGTCCAACATCATCCTCATCCTGTTGACCGTCGTTTTTATCTTCATTGAGACCAAGATCCTTCCCGGCAAAATAAAAGCCATCATCCGGAATAAAGAAAACATGCATTATTTCAATGTGATCAACCACCAGATCAACCAGTACATGATGATACACACCTATGTCTCCCTGGCCACGGGGATCATCATCGGAGGGCTGCTGGCGGCTATACACCTTGAACTCGCTGTTCTCTGGGGGTTACTTGCTTTCCTGCTCAACTACATTCCCAACATCGGCTCGCTCATTGCCGCCATTCCGCCCATCATCCTGGCTCTGGTACAGTTTGGCGTGGGAGGCGCCCTGGGGGTGACGGCCATTTTCCTGGGAGTTAATTTTATCATCGGTAATTACATAGAACCCAAACTCCTGGGCAGGGGTCTGGGACTCTCCGTGCTGGTAGTCTTCCTCTCCCTGATCTTCTGGGGATGGCTCCTCGGACCGGTAGGCATGTTCCTGTCCATCCCTATAACACTGGTCTTCAAGATCATCCTCGGCGTCAGCCCCAATACACGCTGGATAGCTGTCCTGCTGGGCGATGGCAATGAGGAAACGAAGGAAATAGGAGAAGTGACCGAAGGAGCATAACAATATAAGGCAGAAATATAAATTGTGACTGAACAGGGGTACACGGGAGTCTGTCTCTGATCATTCTGTATGTTCTTTTCATTTTATTTTATTTGGGATACCTTTACCAAACTTAATCATTTCAATCCCAAGAAAAATGGAAAGAACACAGAGTAACAAAACCGTCTCGACACTGGGGATCCTGGCCTCCCTGGTGATCGTCCTGGCAGGGGTGAAGATCGCCTCCGATATCATCGTGCCTTTTCTGCTGGCCCTTTTTATCACCATTATTTTCAAGCCCTTTGCCAATGCCATGCGCAAAAGGGGCGTGCCTTCGTGGCTGGCCCTGACCATCATCCTCATCTTTATCCTGGTGTTCATAGGGCTGCTGATCACCATGATCACCGTATCGGTGCAGAACTTCTCAGCCCGTCTGCCCTTTTACAATCAAAAACTGCTCGTGGAGCGGGATAACCTCCTGGCACTCTCCCAAAAGCTTCACATCAACATTGAAAGGGATGAGCTGAACTCCCTCTTCGACCCGGGGAAGATCATGGGCTATGTAGCCATTGCCTTGCGTAGTTTCAGCGACCTTCTCTCCAACGGCCTGCTGATCCTGATCACCATCATTTTCATTTTCATTGAGTCGAGTGTCTTCAACCGGAAACTCCTCTTCATCCTCAATGATGAGAGAAAACTCAGATATTTCCAGGAGATCGATGACCAGCTGAACCACTATATGATGATCAAGACTTTCACCTCTGCTGCCACGGGGATCATCCTGTGGGGCGCCCTGGCCCTCATCGGCGTGGATTACGCTATGCTGTGGGGGTTCATCGCCTTCATGCTCAACTACATCCCCAGCATAGGCTCCCTGATCGCCGCCATCCCGCCGATCATCCTCACCCTCGTGCAGTTTGGCCTGGGACATGCCATCGGCGTAACCATCCTTTTTGCGGCGGTCAACTTCCTTATAGGCAGTGCCATCGAGCCCCGGATCATGGGGAAGGGACTGAACCTCTCCATCCTGATCATCTTCATCTCCCTCGTCTTCTGGGGATGGCTGCTGGGACCCGTCGGTATGTTCCTCGCCCTGCCCATCACCCTGGTGATGAAGATCGTCCTCCATTCACAACCGGAGACACGCTGGATCTCCGTACTGCTGGGCAGCGGTTATGACATACGTAATATCAACCATCCTCATCATAAACATCCGGGTCAGGCTTCTCCTGCTGTAAATTAGAAACATACATTATCAACAATAACAATACTTATCATGAAGAAAAAGATCCTTCTCCCTCCCTTCCTCATTCCGGCACTTTTCCTGGCCCTGTTGCTCATCATGGGCGGATGCCGGGGCAGAAAAGAAAAAACGAACGAACCAACCTCCACCACCCCGTCTGCCATCACTGCGGCCGATCTGACGGACCAGCTCCTTGAAGCAGCTATGAACGGTGATATGGATAAGGTAAAGAAGATTGTCGGGGATGGTCTAGATGTGAACATACGGGGCGAGGGGGAACGCACCGCCCTGATGATGGCCGCCTACAACGGTCATACGGACATCGTAAAATACCTCCTCCGCAAGGGTGCCAAAGTCAACCTCGTCGATGAGATGGGGCGGCCCGCCCTCATCTATGCCGCCTCAGGTCCTTTCCCGGAGACTGTGAAGGTGTTGCTCGACCACAAGGCTGATCCCGACATCATCGCAAAAGGGGACGGATGGACCGCCCTCATGTTCGCTGCCGCAGAAGGACAGCTGGAGGTGGTGAAAGTGCTGCTGAACTATGGCGCCGACCCCTCCATCAAAGAAAAGGACGGCGATGATGCCGAATCCTTCGCCAAAAAAAACAACCACTACAAGGTAGCGGAATACCTGCATCAGTATGTGAAGAAAAAATAACAGTGTGGAGGGTGGAGTGAGGAGTTGCAAGAAGTTAAAAGTTAGAAGTGCGCTAAAGTTAAAAGTTATTTGCTGCTGCGCAGCTGAAATTAGTTCGGGCTGCGCCCTCACGAAATTTACCCCGACTGCGTCGGGATGTAATTAAGTAGAAATTAACTTGCTGGCGCTCGTGAAATTAGCTCCCTACTCATCTCAGGTTCCTGAGTAGCCGAAGGCGTACCGAAGGACATCGCTGACTCTTACCACTTTTCCTACTTTTCCCACTTTTCGACTTTTGCCTTTTGCCTTCTGCCTTTTTACTTCTGCCTTTTTACTTCCCCTCCGGCATATGCCC
>WFRO01000201.1 GCA_015486475.1 Bacteroidales bacterium | reverse complement strand
TCCCCACATACACCAGTTGCAGGAACACGGAAACGATCATCGAGTCGCTGACCGTGCCGTACAGCTCGTGTTGTTTGGCGGCGAAAGCCAGGATCAGCAGGGGCCACGACATCATCCCGAAACGGCAGTTGGCAAAATGCTTGACGTTGATGCCCAGGATGTGGGGATACAGATCGGTGCCCCAGTAATAGTCGAACAGGAAGCTGCCGGTGGTGCCGCTGTCGGGGGTGGTGGGGCAGCAGAGGCCTTTCACATAAAGCAGAAGCGTAAAAGAGAGGCTGAAGATGTTCAGCGCCCCGAGGATCTCCCCGAAATGGTCGTAGATCATCGCAGGCCGGAAGAGCTCCATCTGAAAGCCTAACAGCCAGAAAAGGAAGAGGGAGACCAGAAAGGCGGCAAAACCATTGTTCCGGTACACAGGCGTATATCCTTTTGGCGTGACGGGGCCCTGCACCTTCTTCCCCGGCAGGATCTTCATCAGCACCAGCTCGGTGGCGGCAAAGATGCCCAGGATAGACCAGGCCGTGGAGGAACCCCAGAAAACGGGTCCCCACATCTTCCACAGACCGCCGAAAAAACCATGATCACGGAAAAAGCGGAACAATTCGCTCACCGAACCGTGCAGATGCTGATCGGTGTACCACAGGATGATCGCCACGGGGGGGGTCACAAGAATAATGGCTAAAACACCAAAATTCCGTAAGGAACGGTTTGAACGGGAAGAATCATTCATGATCCGGAATATTTTGGATTTACGTAAAACCTGTCATTAACCCAATTTACAGGATTATTCATGATATAATGAGATATTGCACGATAGGATCTACGGGAACGTATAATCCGATCATAAAATCGCGGTTGCCACCCAAAATCAGGGTCAATTTTCCGTGCGTAACGTGTCACCATGGATTTATAGGATCCTACGATGGATGACAATGTAATTTTCCCTTGATTCTGAAAACGTTGTTGACCAATGGTTTTTGTGGGGGGTGCAAATACAGGGAATATTTTACCCCTAAAATTAAAATTATGTTTTATATCGTAAATTGTAGGGACAAGGCAATGCCTTGTCCCTTCTGTAATACCATTTTCTAATGCAGGGTCATTATGATTTATTGGGTTTCGTGCCTGATCAGATACAGATGTATCATTGAAATACCATGCGGGTTTACGTATTATAATGATTCCATGTATATGATTGGGCATGACCACAAATGATCCCAAATGCACAAACGGGAAATGATTAGGGATCTCAGACCATAATTTCTTTGCCAATAAACCTATTTCGGTCAAATGCATTTTCATTTTAAATATCTCTCCGAAAAAATGTTCCCGGTATCGGGTGCAAATGGTGACAAAATAATCGCCATTCCATCCGTAATTCCAATTCTGTAACCGAATAATGTTGCGATATTTATTCATGGTATGTCATTTTCATCGCAAAATGCCACCGGTCATTTTATCCTCTCCATCGTGATCTTTACGGGATGTACCAGCATCTGTTTTTTTTCGGGCAGGTGCTGTATTTTCCGCACCACCTCCATGCCGCGTATCACACGGCCGAAGGCGGCAAAGCCCTGTCCGTCGGGGTTGCGGTGGCCACCGTAATCCAGTTCGGGCTGGTCGCCAACACAGATAAAGAATTCGGAGGAGGCCGTCCCCGGTTTATCGCGGGCCATGCTGAGGGTGCCGTCCAGATGGCGGAGGCCGGTCATGGCGGTGGTCTCATGCGGGATGGGAGGCAACATGGCCGGATGGTCTTCCCGCAGCAACCCACCCTGGATCACTTCTATCTTCACCTTGTTATGAGGTTGGTTATCCGGTGTCACCACGCGGTAGAAGACCGCATCCTTATAGCGGTTCGCATCCACGTACCGCAGGAAATTGGCAGCCGTCACAGGCGCCTTGTCCGCATAGATCTCCACGACAATATCCCCGTAAGGCGTTTTCATGACCACCTGAGGATATTTTTTCCTGCATCCCGGCAGCAGGATCCCCAGCAACAGTACAGTAAAAACATATTTTTTCATGGACTATACATTTATCACGTTTTGATCAGGGAAATCCATTCAATATCCCTACCTTCTTCTCTCACCACACCCAGGGGATCAGCATCTTCGTCCGGGCCGCCCATGCATCATACGCTTCCCCGTATTTTTCCTTCAGGTAGCGGTCCAGTTTTGGTGCATTGAAGAAGGCAAAGAAAAAAAGCAGCAGGAGAGGGATGGTAACCGACCAGGGGTTGCGGGTGATGAGGGCATAGGCGCTGACCCACACGATATCCCCAAAATAATTGATATGGCGGGAATATCTGAAGAACCCTTCTGTGTATAGTTTCCCTTTATTCTCCGGTCTCCTTTTCCACCGGTCCCGCATGATCTCGCCGCCGGTGTTCAGCACAGATCCCAGCAGGAACAGGGCCATGGCAAAATAATCCAGACCGTCCAGGGGTTTCGACACCGGCAGGACGAACAGGGAGAAACCGATGTAATACAAGGCAAAGGCAAAAGGAATACTGATGCTCTCTTCCCAGGGCATCTTTCTCCTGAGGAGGAAGACCATAGCATATCCGATCCTGAGGAATACGATGACGTTGAAAACAAAGATAACGATCCGTCTGCCGTCATGGCCCGTGGCATTCCGGATGTGAAGGTGCTCCTCGCACCACGCTCCCCCCCGACCGAAAAGGATCCACCACGACAAGACCAGCAATGCGATCTCTATCAGGTGCAGGACCGTCTTCTGCGGTATGCTTTTGTCTGTTTCTCCGTAGAGCTGCATAAGCATTAAGTTAAAGAATGAGTTTCACCTTCCCCGCTTTGTAATATTCCGCCTGGGCGGCATAGATCCAAACCCTGAAACCGCTGCGCAGCCAGATGAACAGTTGTTGCACCAGCAGCATCACCAGAACCATCATGCCGGTGTTTACTTGCACATTCCCGGAGATCCCGGAAAAGACCCGGAGTGTCACCAGCGGCACGACCAGCAGCAACAGGCAGAGGCCGTAAGTACCGAAAAAACGGCGCGACACAAAAGCCAGGGACCGCCAGTATTGCTTAAACACCTTCTTTGTCCCGGTAGCCACAATAGTGATACGGGCATAATCGGCAATGATCAGGAAATAGAGGGCGATCAGCAGGTGCAGGATCACAAAGGGAAGGATCGTGTGGAACAGTTGCGGCTCGTTGGCTCCGCCCTTGAACTTATGGATCAGAACAAAAGCCATCGGCCCGTAAACGATCGCCGCCACCAGGATCTGAACGATCAGATGATAGAACATCAGCCGCAGGAATCTCCAGAACCACCTGCCACAGCCGGCAAAGAAGGCGGAGAGCGAAAACCTGCGGTCACGGGCCATCAGCTGGTCCAGGATCCCTCCTGCCAGAAAAGACCCGATGATCATGAACAACAGCACCAGCCAGAACCCAGCAGTGAAAAAAGCCCGGATGCCCTCGCCGTGAAAATGGGTGATCTCCTTAAAAACAGTATAATCAAAACCTTTCAATAGTTTTACTGTATCCATGCTGTTGCCAGCGGCTTCCCGCAGCACACCATGGTAAGGGATGACCAGGGTGAGGCCCAGCAGCAATGTGATCAGATAATACCACGACACCATACGCAGGGACCGTACCGTGTCCTTAAAACCTTTGGAATATGCATGTAAAATATTCATTGTACCGCTATTTACAGATCATTAAAAAATGGAAAGACCGAACATCATCTTCTGTAACATATACAGATATCTGAATGCATACTTCCAGAACACGGCTCCCGACGGTTTTACCGTATAGCTGTTGTTCTGCAGATCAATATCCAGCAGGATCTTATTCTGCGGATCGACCCGGGCCCATTCCACCTTCACAGGTTTTTCAAAAATGAAAGACTTCGTCCTGGAGTGCCCGTCCCATTTTTCCAGGATCTCCGTACTGTCACTGAAATGGATGAGGACCTCTTCCGGCATGATCACCTCTCCCAGTCTCTCGACGACCACTTTCGAATGGTAGAGGGTGTCTTTACTTTTTTTCTTAGCCGTATACATCATCTTTCCATCCTCATCAAAGATCCCTTCAGGGAGTTTTACCTTATTGTTGGAGATGGAGGCAAGTTTATAATCACACACGTCCGACCCGTACAGTACCTCATCGAAGAACCAGTTCATGTTCTCTCCGAAGGCATTCCCGTGTTCTTTTTTCACCACTTCGTTGACGATGGCAATGAAATCCCTGCCGCAGGGGTGTCTGAACTTCCACCGCTGGTAGTAGGTTTTCATGATATCTTCCATGGTCGGATCACCCACGAGGCGGCGGAGGGTCTCCAACCAGGTCGTCGTCTTGCTGTACGACATAGAGCTGTATCCCCCTTCCGGGTATCCCCAGGCGGTACGGGCTACCTCGGCTATTTTGGGATCCGGCATGGTGGCATAGCTCAGCCGCTGGCTCTCCAGATCGCCGAAATGAAAATGCCTGAAGTCCACATAAGAGGTTTTCTCTCCATAGGTCTTGTCCATGATACGTGTTTCGAACCAGGTATTGAAACCTTCGTCCATCCAGGCCTCCTCAAACTCATTCGTAGCCAGTATATTCATAAAATAGGAATGTCCGAACTCGTGGATGAC
>WFRO01000200.1 GCA_015486475.1 Bacteroidales bacterium | reverse complement strand
GGACAAGAACTCTTTCAATGAGTATGACCTTTTCGTCGAGCATGAGGCACGCGATTTTGACATGGACAAGAAGGTACTGCACGGCGATGGGGTCATCGTGGGCACCGGCACCATCCACGGGCGGCCGGTAGCAGTCTTTGCCCAGGACTTCACCGTAGCCGGCGGCTCACTGGGGCTTATGCACAGCCGCAAGATCACCAAGATCATGGACCATGCCCTGAAGATGCGTATGCCCCTGATCGGTATCAATGACTCGGGAGGAGCCCGCATCCAGGAAGGGGTCAACTCCCTGGCCGGCTACGGAGAGATCTTTTTCCGCAACACACTCGCCTCCGGGGTGATCCCCCAGATCTCGGTGATCCTGGGGCCCTGTGCCGGGGGCGCGGTCTACTCACCTGCCCTGACCGACTTTGTCTTTGTCGTGGATAATATCTCCAAAATGTTCATCACCGGTCCCGAGGTGATCAAAACGGTCCTGGGGGAGGAGATCTCCATGGAGGAGCTCGGGGGAGCGCGTGTGCATGCCAATATCACCGGCAACGCCCATTTCTTTGCCCATGACGAAAAGGAGTGTTTCATACAGATCCACAAACTGCTCTCATTTATTCCCTGGAACAATGAGGAGAAGCCTCAGATGATCGAGCGGAAGCCCCCCAAAAGGGATTACAAGATAGAGGATATCGTTCCCGAAGATCCCCGGCTGCCGTATGACGTGAGGGATGTGATCCGGGCGGTGGTGGATGATTCCGACTTTTTTGAGGTGCAGGAGGGCTGGGCCCGCAACTTGGTGATCGGTTTCGGTCGTATGGGAGGACGCACCATCGGTTTCGTGGCCAATCAACCCCTATATATGGCCGGGGTGCTGGATGTGGACTCCTCGGATAAGGCCGCCTCTTTCATCCGCTATTGTGATGCGTTCAACATCCCGCTGGTCACCTTTGTCGATCTACCCGGCTATCTCCCCGGCGTCGACCAGGAGCATGCCGGTGTGATACGTCATGGCGCCAAAGTGTTGTATGCCTACAGTGAAGCGACCGTGCCCAAGATGACAGTGATCATCCGGAAAGCCTACGGCGGAGGGTATATCGCCATGAGCTCACGGCATCTGCGTGCCGATTTTGTCTTTGCCTGGCCCTCGGCCGAGATCGCCGTCATGGGTCCGGAGGGCGCGGCCAACATCATCTTCAGGAAAGAGATCAAAGAGGCTGCCGACCCGGACAAGATGCGTAAGCAAAAGGTGAAGGAGTACAAGACGAAATTTGCAAATCCTTATGTTGCAGCGGCCAAGGGATACATAGATGCGGTCATCGAGCCTGGCGAAACAAGGAAACGGTTGCTGCATGCCATCGAGGTGTCGGAGAAAAAATCTGTGGCAGGGCCCCGGAAAAAACATGGGCTTCCACCTTTTTAAAAGAGCTGACAACCATGAAGGAACAAAAGAAAGACAAAAAGGAAAAGCAGTCCTTTTACGTGGATGGCACTGAATATAAAACTTACCTGCCTGACGGATTTGAGGAAAGGATCGCTTATGAGAGACCGCAGGAGAATGTGGTGAACGCATTTATTCCAGGGACGGTCGCCAAAGTCTATATCAAAAAAGGGCAGAAGGTCAGAAAAGGCGACAAGCTTCTCATCCTGGAAGCCATGAAAATGAGGAACCAGCTGCTGGCCCCCCTTGACGGACTGGTAGGAGAGGTGCTGGTAAAAGAGGGAGAGCGGGTCACAAAAGGTCAACCTGTGGTTTTTTTGGAGAGGGAAGGGGAAAAGGAGTGAGCGGGAATCAGGGTGCAGGGTGCAAGTTGCAAGTTGCTGGGTGCTCCGCCGTCGTCCCGATGAATCGGGACTATGGCGGACGAAGTGGGTGCAGGCTTCGCCCGCACGCTGTCGCTGGTCCCGATAGTATCGGGATTAGCGCAGGCGCCCGAAGCCATAGGCGAAGGCGGGGTGCTGGGTGGAAATGTGTGAATGCATGAATGCATGAATGATTGAAAAATCAGCAATCAGCAATCAAAAATCAGAATTCAAAATTTCTTTTTTTCGCATCATCTCTTGATCTCTTGATCGCTTCATCGATTATCCTTCCCAGCCTTTCATTCCATATTCTATAATTCTCCGGCCACTTCATCTCAGGAGGTTTTTTGCGGAAGAGGCCGAATACGGCCGAGCCGCTGCCCGAGAGGGAGGCGTAGAGAGCCCCGGCAACATAAAGTTTCTTAATGATCTTCGGGATGACAGGAT
>WFRO01000199.1 GCA_015486475.1 Bacteroidales bacterium | reverse complement strand
CCAGCTCGGCAGGGATATCCTCCAGACTGTACTTGACGCCCATGGTCTTGTCATCATGCCAGACCACCGCCTTGTTTTCCATAAGGTCGATAACGCCCTGGAAGGAGTCCTCGGCGCCTATGGGGATCTGTACGGGCACGGGGTTCGATTTCAGTTTTTCACGGATCTCATTGACAACGCTGAAAAAGTCGGCGCCCACACGGTCCATCTTATTAACAAAGGCAATGCGGGGCACACCGTATTTATCGGCCTGCCGCCATACCGTCTCCGACTGGGGTTCCACGCCGCTGACAGCGCAGAAAACCGCTACAGCTCCGTCGAGAACACGCAGGGAACGCTCCACCTCTACGGTGAAGTCCACATGCCCGGGGGTGTCAATGATGTTGATCTTGTACTCTTCTCCTTTGTATTTCCAAAAGGTAGTGGTAGCAGCCGAGGTGATGGTGATCCCCCGTTCCTGCTCCTGGACCATCCAGTCCATCTGGGCAGCACCGTCATGTACCTCCCCTATGCGGTGAGTGATCCCCGTATAAAAAAGGATCCTCTCCGTCGTGGTGGTCTTGCCCGCATCGATGTGGGCCATGATCCCGATATTCCTTGTATGTTTGAGACGGTCTGTCATGCTCTTCTGTATGTCCTTTTTAGAACCGGAAGTGGGCAAAAGCCTTGTTGGCCTCGGCCATCCGGTGCATATCTTCTTTTTTCTTGTAGGCTCCGCCTTCTTCGTTGTAAGCGGCGATGATCTCGGCCGCCAGTTTCTCGCTCATGCTTTTCCCGTTGCGTTTGCGGGCAAAGAGGATCAGGTTCTTCATGCTCAGCGACACCTTCCTGCCGGGACGTACCTCGATAGGCACCTGGAAGGTGGCCCCGCCCACACGACGGCTCTTCACCTCCACATGGGGGGTGATGTTCTCCAGCGCTTTCTTCCAGATATCCAGGGGTGCAAGATCATCTTTCTTCATCTTCTCGGCCACCATATCCATGGCATCGTAGAAGATCTTGTAGGAAAGGTTCTTCTTGCCCTGCAGCATCAGGTTGTTGACGAACTGCGTTACCAGCGGATCGTTATATCTGGGGTCCGGTAAAATGGTCCTCTTTTTGGGTTTTGATTTCCTCATGACAACAAAAAATTCAAATTAATGCTTAGGTCTTTTTGTTCCGTACTTGGATCTGCGCTGCGTACGGCCTTCCACACCCGCAGCATCCAGGGCTCCGCGGATCAGGTGGTAACGGACACCCGGCAGGTCTTTCACACGACCGCCCCTGATCAGCACAATGGAGTGCTCCTGAAGATTATGTCCTTCACCGGGAATGTAGGCGTTCACTTCCTTCCCGTTGGTCAAACGTACCCTGGCCACCTTGCGCATGGCGGAATTAGGCTTCTTGGGCGTGGTGGTGTATACACGTACACAAACACCCCTCCTCTGGGGGCATGCATCCAGCGCAGGAGCCTTGCTTTTCTCAACAATTTTCTTTCTTCCTTTTCTTACTAACTGTTGTATTGTAGGCATAAACCAACGTTTTATTTATTTTTAAAAATCGGACTGCAAAGGTATTCTTTATTTTTTAAAAAACAATACTCATTTACGGAATAATTTTCCAACATCCCGTGCGGCAAACCTCATATATTTATAAAGGTATAACCTGGTTTTTTCGTTCCGGAAGAGAATTCATCCGCAGATTGTTTTCTACTCCCGGAAAACAGCGGCACAAAAATATACTTTTTTGTCAAATCAAAAAAATAACGCCCTCTTTTTTTAATTTTTTGTCTTTCAGAAAATAAAACCCTTCCGTCGCGGGTAAAAAAAGAAGGTGTTGACAGATGATAAAAAATTATTACTTTTGGTGCACTTTTTTAAAGGCACAAATTATATTATTCAATCATAGATAATTACACAAAACGATGAAAACCTATCAGACGAAGCAGCTCAGGAATTTAGTTCTACTGGGGAATGCAGGGTCCGGAAAAACGACCCTGGCCGAATCGATGATGGTCGCCGGCGGGGTGATCGACAGAAAAGGAAGTGTGGACCAGAAAAATACCGTGTCCGACTACAATCCCATAGAGCTGGAACAGGAGAGTTCCGTTTTTTCCACCGTTCTCTATACCGAATACAAAGATCATAAGATCAACTTCATCGACGCCCCCGGGCTGGATGATTTCTCCGGTCAGGCCGTGGCCGGCATCTTTCCTGCCGATATGGCCCTGATCGTGGTCAACGCACCCAATGGCGTCGAAGTGGGTACGGAGATCCACTACCGTCATACCGATGAGCGTAACAAACCCGTCACTTTTGTCATCAACGGTCTGGATCATGAGCAGGCCAGTTACGAGAAATCGCTGGAGATGCTGAAAGACAGCTTCGGCAGCAAGCTGGCCATCATCCAGTTTCCCGTCAACGAAGGGGAGGGCTTTGATGCTGTCGTGGATGTGCTGAAGATGAAAATGTACAAATACTCCGGCGGAAAAGCCGAAGTGGTCGACATCCCGGATGAATATAAAGACAGGGCCGAGGAACTGCATAACGAGCTGGTGGAAAAAGCCGCCGAGAACGATGAGGGGCTGATGGAACTCTTCTTCGAGAAAGAATCGCTCGATGAGGAGGAGATGCGCAAAGGCATCAAGGAAGGCCTCCTGAGCCGGGGGATGATGCCGGTGTTCTGCACCTCTGCCAAGAAAGATGTGGGGGTGGACCGCCTGCTGGAGTTCATTGTCAATGCAGCGCCGTCGCCGGATGAGATGCCAGCCCCCGTCAATTCGGAAGGCAAGGAGATCCCCTGCGACGCTTCGGGGCCCGTGTCCCTGTTCGTCTTCAAGACCTCCATCGAAGAACATATCGGCGAGGTGAACTTCTTCAAAGTGATGTCAGGAGAGCTGAAAGAGGGCATGGACCTGATCAACACCTCGGTATCTGCCAAGGAACGTATCAACCAGATCTTTGTGACCGCCGGCCGCAAAAGGGAAAAGGTCCCGGTAATGGTCGCCGGCGACATAGGCAGCACGGTGAAGCTGAAAAGCACCAAGACCAACCACACCCTCAACCAACCCGGACAGGACTGGACCTGGCCGCCCCTCGAGTACCCGCGTCCCAAGTACCGTACGGCCATCAAAGCTGTCAACGAATCGGACGACGAAAAACTGGGCGAAGCCCTCTCCCGTTTCCACGAGGAGGACCCGGCCGTGATCATCGAATACTCCAAAGAGCTGAAGCAGATCATCATCCACGGCCAGGGAGAACATCACCTCAATATCCTGAAATGGCACCTCGACAATATCTTCAAGATCGAGACCGTCTTTATGCCGCCTAAGATCCCTTACCGTGAAACGATCACCAAAGTGGCCCAGGCTACCTACCGTCACAAAAAACAGTCGGGCGGCGCCGGCCAGTTCGGGGAAGTGCACCTGATCATCGAGCCTTACAAGGAAGGAGCTCCCGACCCCACCTTATATAAAGTGAACGGCAAAGAGATCAAAGTGAACGTACGGGATAAGCAGGAGATCGATCTCGACTGGGGTGGTAAACTGATATTTTACAACTGTATCGTTGGAGGATCCATCGACGCACGTTTCCTGCCGGCCATCCTGAAAGGGATCATGGAACGCATGGAAGAAGGCCCCCTCACCGGATCGTATGCCCGCGACATACGCGTGGCCGTCTACGATGGCAAGATGCACCCGGTCGACTCCAACGAGATCTCCTTCAAGCTGGCAGGCCGCAACGCCTTCAGCATGGCCTTCAAAGATGCAGGCCCGAAGATCATGGAGCCGATCTACGAGGTGAACGTGTGGGTGCCCTCCGACAGGATGGGTGATG
>WFRO01000198.1 GCA_015486475.1 Bacteroidales bacterium | reverse complement strand
GGACAAGAAGATCCTCTCCAAGATCACCCATCCTTTTGATGCGCCCGACCAGCCGGAAAGCATCATCATCGAGTTCAGGGACGGTACCCCGGTGAAGATCACCAACCGGGAGGACGGCACAGTCAAGACCAAACCCCTCGAGCTCTTCATGTATGCCAACGAGCTGGGATGCAAGCACGGCATCGGTCTCCTGGACATGGTGGAGAACCGTTTCGTGGGGATCAAATCGCGCGGCATCTATGAAACGCCCGGCGCCGAGATCCTCTTCAAAGCCCATCAGGACATTGAGGGGATCGCCATGGACCGCGAGGTGATGCGCCTGCGCAACATGCTCACCCCCAAATTTGCCGAGCTGGTCTATTACGGTTTCTGGTTCAGCCCCGAGATGGATTTCCTGATGGCCGCCATCCGGAAAAGCCAGGAGCTCATCGACGGACAGGTGTACGTCACCCTCTACAAGGGCAATGTCATCATTGACGGCCGGGAATCGCCAAGCTCCCTGTACGATCAGGATCTCTCCAGCATGGACATCGAAGGGGGCTTCGACCAGAAAGACAGCAAGGGCTTCATCAAGATCAACGCCGTGCGCCTTATGGCCCATCATGCCATCGTCAGCAAGCACAAGAAAAATCATATCTACACCATCAACTGATCACTGCCCGTCAGCGACTCAGGGGAAAACACGTACATCATGAACACGAACATCGCTATTCTCGGAGGAGGGAATATCGGGTCGGCCATGGCCGAAGGCTTCCTGGAAGCCCCCGGCACGGACCCCTCCCGTATCACCGTCACCCGGCGGAGGATCGAAAAGTTACAGGCGCTGGCAGATAAAGGGATCTCGGTCACCACGGACAACGTGGCGGCTGTCAGAGGGGCCTCCCTGGTGATCCTCACCGTACGTCCGGGACAGGTGCGCAGCCTCCTGCAGGAGATCGCGCCGGCCCTGGAGCCGGCCCGGCATCTGCTGGTATCGGTGGTGACCAATTTCTCCATCGCTGAGATCGAAGGCTTCACAGGCGGGGAGATGGCGGTGGTACGGGCCATGCCCAACACGGCGGTGGCTGTGCGTGAGTCGATGACCGGTCTGGCCGCCAACGGTCCCGGACAGGAACGGATCGACGAGGTGCAGGAGCTGTTCGATCTGCTGGGACGCACCTACATCATGGAAGAGAAGCTGATGGCTGCCGCCACCATCCTCAACGCCTGCGGCATCGCCTACTTCCTCCGCGTCATACGGGCCATCTCGCAGGGCGGCATACAGATCGGCTTCCACGCCTCCGAGGCCCAGACGATCGCAGCCCAGGTGGCCAAAGGAGCGGCAGAGCTGCTGCTCGCCTCGGGGATCCATCCCGAAGAGGAGATCGACAAGGTGACCACGCCGCGCGGTGTCACCATCGCCGGACTGAACGAAATGGAACACCACGGCCTCAGCTCAGCCCTGATCAAAGGGATCCTGGCCTCCTATAATGAGATCGAAAAACTGAAATGATGAAAAAGATCTGGGACAAGAACATACCGCTCGATAAAGCTATCGAGCAGTTCACCATCGGCAGAGATGCCCTCCTCGACCTCGACCTGGCCCCTTACGACGTGCTGGGGTCGCTGGCCCATGTGAAGATGCTGGGAAAGACAGGCCTGCTCTCCCGGGAAGAGGAAGAACAACTGACCGCCGGCCTCCGGCAGATCTATGAAGAAATAAAGGCCGGCACGTTCCGCATCGAAGAGGGGATCGAGGATGTGCATTCGCAGGTCGAGAAGCTGCTCACGGAAAGGCTGGGCGAGGCGGGCAAGAAGATCCATACGGCCCGTTCGCGCAATGATCAGGTGATCCTCGACATACGGCTTTTTACACGGGACCGGCTGGCACAGATACGGGAACAGGTGCGTTCCCTGGCCACCCTGCTGCTGGACTTGGCCGGCAGGTACAAAGAGGTGCTAATGCCGGGATACACCCATTTCCAGGTGGCGATGCCTTCCTCTTTCGGCCTGTGGTTCGGCTCTTTTGCCGAAAGCCTGGCCGACGACCTGCTGCTGGTCAATGCCGCCTGGAGGATGGCCAACCGCAATCCCCTCGGTTCGGCTGCCGGTTACGGCTCCTCCTTCCCCATTGACCGGGAGGAGACCACGCGCCTGCTGGGCTTTGAAGGGATGAACGTCAACTCCGTATATGCCCAGGCCGGCCGCGGAAAGACCGAAAAAACAGCTGCCGTGGCGCTGGCCGCCGTAGCCGCCACCCTCGCCCGGATGGCCATGGATGCCGTCCTCTTCATGAACCAGAACTTCGGTTTTCTCTCCCTGCCCGACGCCTACACCACCGGCTCCAGCATCATGCCCCACAAAAAGAATCCGGACGCTTTCGAGCTGGTGCGCGGTCACTGCAACAAACTGCAGACCCTGCCCACTGAGATACAGATGATCATCACCAACCTGCCCACCGGTTACCACCGCGACCTGCAGCTGCTGAAAGAGGCCTACCTGCCGGCGTTCGACACGCTCGGTGACTGCCTGAACATCACCCGGCTGCTGATGGAAAAGGTTGAAATAAAGGAGGATATCCTGAAAGACGAAAAATACCGGTATCTCTTCAGTGTCGAGGAGGTCAACCGCCTGGTGAGCGAGGGAATCCCTTTTCGGGAAGCCTATAAAAAAGTGGCGGAAGATATCGCCGGAGGCACTTTCTCCCATCCCGAAAAGTTGAACTACACCCATACGGGCAGCATCGGCAACCCTGGGAATGACCTCATCAGGGAACATCTGCAGGAGGTGCTGGGAGAGATCGACACCACCGCAGTGGAAAGCTCCCTGAAAAGTTTACTGAAAGAACCCGATAATTGATCCGGACACCTATGGAAAGCGAGCCTCTGAAAGTGGTAGT
>WFRO01000197.1 GCA_015486475.1 Bacteroidales bacterium | reverse complement strand
GTCCAGCAGCCAGCGGATCACTGTAAGGGTCTTCCCTTCGGGTGTGCCTGCCTCTTCCGTGATCTCACGTATATCCATGCCCTGGGGGTTCAGCGAGAGCACTTCCCGGATCTTTTTCTGGATCTCCTCAAACTCCTCCTGCGAGGGTGTGGTGTCATGCATCTCCCTGCAGATGTCGCAGATGCCACAGTTCAGGGCGTTCTTTTCGCCGAAATAAGCGAGCAGGAAACGGCTCCGGCAGACAGTCCTGTTGGTGACATATTCCCAGATCTTCTCCTGTTTTTTCAGATAGATCTCTTTGCGTAAGGCATAATTCTCCCTGGAGATCAGCAGGGCTTTGTTCTCCAGCCGCTCCTCGGTAAAGATGATCATAGGGGTCTGTTTCCGGGGGATGTAGCGTATGATCTTCAGATTGTTCAGGCGCTCCAGGTACCTGACGATGGTCTCTTCGGGTACTTTGGCCGTCGATGCGAGACGTTCTTCGAACACCGGGACAAATTCTGTGAAGAGACCGGTATAACTGCGTAGCAGCAGCTTGATGAATGCATCGAACTTCTCATTGGATATCTGGAACTTATACAACTGATCGCGGGAGACGGTGAAATGGACGCGTGAGGGGTTATGCACATCCTCGGTCAGCTCGATGTAGCCTTCCCTCTCCAGGATCTTCAGACTGTTATAGGCGATCATCACATTGAAGTGATAGCGGGAGACAAAATCGGACAGGTTGAAATCGTAGGCCATGTTTTTAGCAGCTCCTACGGGGATCTGAAAATAGTTGCCCAGGGCCTCGTACACCCTTTTGATCTCATCGATCTCCGGGAAATTGACCCGGGCGCGTTGTTGCAGTTTCAGTTTGTCTGCTTCGTTGTACAGGAGGATGCTCCAGGCCTTGCGGCCGTCGCGACCTGCGCGGCCTGCTTCCTGGAAGTAACTCTCCAGCGCATCGGGGAGGTCCATGTGCACCACGAATCGTACGTCGGCCTTGTCGATCCCCATGCCGAAAGCGTTGGTAGCCACCATGATGCGCGTGGCGCCTTGTGTCCAGGCCTCCTGCCGGCGGTCTCTCAGCTCATGGCTCAGGCCGGCGTGGTAGAAATCGGCCGACACTTTGTTCTCCCGCAGGGTAAGGGCCAGGTCGCGGGCCTGTTTGCGGGTGCGCACATAGACGATCCCCTGGCCTCTCACCGTACGCACCATGCGCAGGAGATAGCCTGTCTTGTCGTCCGTCTCCTTTACCATATAGGCCAGGTTCTTTCTCTCGAAAGAGCTTTTCAACACGTTCTTTCTCCTGAACCGGAGTTTTTCCTGTATGTCGTCCACCACATCGGGGGTGGCCGTGGCCGTCAGTCCCAGCACCGGCACGTCGGGAAGCAGGTCGCGCAGGTCGGCTATGCGCAGGTAGGAGGGCCTGAAATCATATCCCCACTGCGAGATACAGTGGGCTTCATCGACGGTGATCAGGTTGACGTTCATCTTCTCCACACGGACGCGGAAAAGTTCGGTGCCCAGGCGCTCCGGCGATACATACAGGAACTTGTATCCTCCGTAGATGCAATTGTCGAGGGTGATGTCGATCTCTTCGCGGGTCATGCCCGAGTAGATGGCCGCCGCTTTGATCTCCATCTGCCGGAGCCGGTTGACCTGGTCTTTCATCAGGGCGATGAGCGGGGTGATCACCAGACAGATCCCCTCCTTGGCAAGCGCCGGCACCTGGAAGGTGATCGACTTGCCACCCCCCGTAGGCATCAGGGCCAGCGTATCGTTGCCATTGGCTATGGAGAAGATGATCTCCTCCTGCAGCGGCCGGAAACGGGTGTAGCCCCAATATTTTTCCAGGATCTGGTGATAGAGGTCCGAAGCCTCCGTTTTTTTGCTCATTTTACGCCCTTTGTCCGTTAATTTTTTTGTATTTTGCGCCCTCTAAATTTAACAAATATATTAAGAATGTCTGTTTCCGGCGAACGTATCCTGCAGGAAGGTCTGACCTTCGATGATGTCCTTCTGGTCCCTTCCTATTCCGAGGTATTGCCACGCAATGTGAGCATACATACCCGTTTTTCCCGTAATATCGAATTGAACATCCCGGTAATAACGGCGGCGATGGATACGGTCACAGAGGCCGGGATGGCCATCGCCATTGCCCGTGAGGGTGGCATAGGGGTGATCCACAAGAACATGACCATACGGGAACAGGCCCGGCAGGTGAGAAAGGTGAAAAGGGCTGAGAATTTTATGATCACCGACCCGATCACCATCCATCCCGAGAATACCGTGCAGGAGGCGATCAACCTGATGCATGAGTATGGTATCGGGGGGATCCCCGTAGTAGATCACGAAAATGTGCTTATCGGCATCATCACCAACAGGGATCTTCGTTTTGAAAAAGAAGGGGAACGTCTGGTGCGGGAAGTGATGACGCAGGAC
Source organism: Bacteroidales bacterium (assembly GCA_015486475.1). Lineage (GTDB taxonomy): Bacteria > Bacteroidota > Bacteroidia > Bacteroidales > VadinHA17 > DRPN01. Next base: position 6,439 of record WFRO01000197.1, on the reverse strand, counting down.
CGGCTGATCACCACAGACGACACCATCGACCTGCTGGAAGCGGCCAAGATCCTGCAGGAGCATAAGATCGAGAAGCTGCCGATCGTGGATGACGGCAACCACCTGGTGGGGCTGGTCACATATAAAGATATCACAAAATCGAAGGACCGTCCCAATTCCTGCAAGGATGACAAGGGCCGTCTGCGGGTGGCTGCCGCCCTGGGCATTGCCCACGACACCCTGGAACGTGCTGCCGCCCTGGTGGAAGAGAGTGTGGATGCTTTGGTGATCGATACCGCCCACGGCCATACCAGGGGGGTGATCGATATGATAAAGAAGGTGAAGAATGCCTTTCCGGAGATCGATCTCGTGGCAGGCAATGTAGGTACGGCCGAAGGAGCCAGAGCCCTGGCCGACGCCGGGGCGGACGCCGTCAAGGTGGGGATAGGTCCCGGCTCGATATGTACCACACGTATCATCGCCGGCGTGGGAGTGCCCCAGCTGACAGCGATCTTTGAGGTGGCCGGCGCTATGGAAGGTACCGGCATCCCCGTAGTCGCCGACGGGGGTATACGCTATTCGGGCGACATCGTGAAAGCCCTCGCTGCAGGTGCTTCTACCATCATGGCCGGTTCTCTTTTTGCCGGCGTGGAAGAGTCGCCGGGAGAGACCATTATCTACAATGGCCGGAAATTCAAGTCCTATCGCGGGATGGGCTCCATAGAGGCCATGCAGATGGGATCCAAAGACCGCTATTTCCAGGATGTGGAAGACGATATCAAAAAACTGGTCCCCGAAGGGATCGCGGCACGGGTGCCGTTCAAAGGAAGTCTCTCCGAGGTGGTCTACCAGATGCTCGGAGGCCTGCGGGCAGGCATGGGTTACTGTGGGGCCGGCAGGATCGAAGAGCTGCGTAAGGCCCGTTTCATCAAGATCTCCCAGGCCGCCGTTATCGAGAGCCATCCCCATGATATCACCATCACCCGCGAAGCACCCAATTATTCCAGGGAATTATAGAACGACCAAATCTACAGGACCATGAAGCATATAAGATATTATCTCCTGGCAACTCTGGCCTTTCTTTTTGTGCTGCCGCTGGCCGCTCAGGTGAAGGACAGCGACGTGCTGTTCACTGTCGGCGGGGATACCGTGACAGTGGGTGAATTCAGACACATGTATCTGAAGAACATCGACCAGACCGGCGGGGTGAAGCAGAGCCCGGAGGAGTACCTCGACCTGTACATCAATTTCAAGCTGAAAGTGCATGAGGCGAAAGCTGAGGGGTATGATACGATGGCTGATTACCGGCATGAACTGGCCAAATACCGCAACCAGCTCGCCGAGCCCTATGTGGTGGATCCCACCATCATGGACTCCCTCGTCCGGGAGGGTTATGATCATCTCAGGAAAGAGATCGATGCCAGCCATATCCTGGTACGTATAAGTTCGTCAGATACGACCGAGGCATGGGACAAGATCATGGAAATACGGAAAAAGATCCTGGCGGGAGCCTCTTTTGAGGAGATGGCCCGGGCGGTATCGGATGACCCTTCGGCCAAGAACAACGGAGGCCACATAGGCTACTTTACCGCTTTCCAGATGGTCTATCCTTTTGAGGAAGCGGCCTACCGTCTGAAACCCGGCGAGATCTCCATGCCGGTACGTACACGTTTCGGGTACCACCTGATCCGTGTGGATTCGATCCGGCCCAACCCGGGAGAGATCCATGTGGCCCATATCATGATCGCGGTTCCCCGGCGGGCCCCGGAAAAAGTGAGAGAGGCTGCAAAGGATACGATCTTTATGATCTGGAACAAGCTGAAAAAAGGAGCCGATTTCACGCAGATGGCCAAAAAATATTCACAGGATTATTCCACGGCCAAGGCCGGGGGTGTACTACCCTGGTTCGGTCCGGGCAGGATGATCCCCTCCTTTGCCAACGCTGCCTTTGCCCTTAAGCACAACGGGGATATCACAGAACCGGTGCAGACCCCCTATGGCTGGCACATCATCAAACGCCTCGACCTGAAGCCGATCGGTACTTTTAAGGAGATGGAGCCGGAGATCAGGAAGAAAGTGAACCGTTCCGACCGCCTGAAATATGCCCAGCAGGAGTATGTCTCCACACTGCTGAAACAATATCATGCTGAAGGAGATACTGCCCTGCTGGAAGAATTCGCCGTTCAGGCTGCAACGGATAAGCATCAGCTTGCGTGGTCCTTCCCCCCGGAGACCGGCCGCAAGCCTGTGCTCATGTTCCGGGACCAGCGGGTGCCGTTCAATGAATTCTACAAATATATCCACCGCCTGTATATCACCCCGGATCAGTCTGTGGATGCCTTTGTGAAAAAGGAGTTCGATAAATTTGCCCGTCAGAAGGTACTGGCATACCGTAAAGCTCATCTGGAAAAAGAATATCCCGAATTTGCCGCCATCGTCAAAGAGTATGCCGAAGGAATGCTTATGTTCAATATCATGGACGACAAGGTGTGGTCGAAGGCTGTAAAAGACAGCACCGGCCTGAAGAAATTCTATGAGGAGCATAAGGAAAAGTATATGACCCCCGAAAAGGTCGTTGCCGACCATCTGGTGCTGACCAATGCCTCGTTGCTGAAGAAGGTGTTGAAAGATGTGAAGAAGAGCGTTAAAAAAGGCATGTCACTGACGGAGCTGGTGAAGAAATATAACAAAGGGGATAAAAATGTGCTGGTCCTGACACACGATACGATCACTCCTTCGGAGCAGAAAGAGCTCGCTGGCCTCCACTGGAAAAAAGGAGCGGTGAATGTGGTGCACGGGCCGAAACCATCTCTCTGGGTGGTGAGGGAGGTGCTGCCACCGGTGCTCAAACCCCTGAAAGAGCAGCTCGGGATCGTTACTTCCGATTATCAGGATTATCTCGAAAAACAGTGGATCGCAGAACTGAAAAAGAAATATCCGGTGGTGGTGAACAAAAAGGTGTTTGATGAATTGAAGAAAGAGCTGAAGAACGATGAACGATGAAGGACGAACTACGAACTACGAACCACAAACCACAAACTACGAACCAGAAACTTTGAACTTTGAACCAACATACAAGTTAGCAGGTATCCTCCTCTTCCTGGCTCTTCTGGCAGGGTGTAAGACGCCGGGGGAGAACCCGGTGGGGAAGACGCCTGTGGCGCGGGTGGGAGAAGCTTATCTGTACAAGGAGGATATCCCTTCCAATTTTGTGACAGGGACCTCTGAGAAAGACAGCGTCAAATATGTCGAGCACTTTATCCGGCAATGGGTCGGCGAGCAGCTGATCGTGCAGAAAGCACGTTTGTACCTGCCGCAGGAAACCCTGGATGACATTGAAAAGCAGGTGCAGAAAATGCGGGATGACCTGATGGTCTACCGCTATGAGCAGGAGCTGATCTTTCAGAAGCTGGATACGGTGGTGGAGGATACCCTGGTGGAAAAATTTTACAATGATCATTCAGAGTTATTCGCCCTGAAGAACAATATCGTCAAAGTGATCTTCATCAAGATCCCTGTTTCGGCTCCCAATCTGTCACAGGTCAGGAGATGGTACCGCTCCAACCGGGAGAGCGATCTGAAGAAGCTGGAAAACTATTGTTATCAGTATGCGATGAAGTTTGACGATTTCGAGGACCACTGGGTCTCTTTCGATTTCATTCTTGACCAGACCCCTGCAAAGGTGACCAATCAGGAGCGTTTTTTGCGGTATAACCCGTTTCTGGAGGCCAGGGACAGTGTGGCACAGTACTTTATCAGGATCAATGAATACCGCTTGCGGGGGACGACGGCGCCGCTGGAGTATGTCTCCGGGGAGATCGTCCGTACCCTCCTCAATGAGCGTAAGATGAAATTTCTCAGGGAGCTGGAAAATAATATCTATTTTGAGGCGTTGAATGGCAAGAAGTTCGAGATCTACAAATAGCATTGCATGAACACAATAAGAAGGATAGTGTGGGCCGGATTATCGATGGTGCTTTTTCTGATGCCGCTGGCAGCTCAGCAGCAAAGGAAGGTCATAGATAAGATCGTGGCGATCGTCGGGGGGAATATCATCCTGGAATCGGATGTGATGATGCAGTATGAGCAGATGAGGCGCCAGGGATCGATCCCTGCCGGCCAGGCCAGCCGTTGCAAGATCCTCGAGGACATCATGGTGCAGAAGCTTCTCTACCACCAGGCCAAACTGGACAGTCTGCCGCTGGAACCCGGCGAGGTGGAGCGTCAGCTGGATGCCCGGCTGGATTATTTTATCAGGATGATCGGTTCGCAGAAAGCCCTGGAAGAGTTTTACCACAAGAGCTTCCTGGAGATCAAGAACGACCTGCGGGATGATGTGCGCGAGCAGGTGCTTGCCGGCAAAGAGCAGAGCAATATCATCCAGGATGTGACGATCACCCCGGGAGAGGTGAAGTCATTTTACAAAAAACTCTCAAAGGACAGCATACCCATGATCCCCGAGCAGTATGAAATACAGCAGATACAGATCAATCCTCCTTACTCCGAGGAGGCAAAGATCGCTGCCCGCCAGAAACTGCTCGACCTGCGTAAAAGGATCATCGAAGGAGAGAGTTTCTCCACCCTGGCCATTCTCTATTCCGAAGACCCGGGATCGGCACGCCGCGGCGGAGAGCTGGGATTTACCGGCCGGGCCGACCTGGACAAAGACTTTGCCCGGGTAGCCTTTTCCCTCAAAAAAGGACAGGTCTCACCCATCGTGGAGACACGATTCGGCTACCATATCATTCAATTGATCGACCGGAAAGGGGATATGATCAACGTACGTCATATCCTGATCAAGCCCAAGCTGTCAGGCGACGCCATACAACGGGCCAACACCCTGCTGGACAGCATAGCCCGTCAGATCAGGATCGATTCGCTCTCCTTCGGGAAAGCCGCTTACCTGTACTCGGAAGATGAAGATACACGTACCACCGGCGGACTGGTCATCAACCCGGCCACAGGAGATCCCCGTTTTGACATGAGCCAGCTCGACAAAAGAACGGGTCAGCTCGTGGCCAGGATGAAAGAGGGTGAGATCTCTGATCCTTTCCAGTACATTGACAATGCCGGGAATATCGTATTCAAGATCATCCGCCTGAAAAAGATCATTCCGGCCCACAGAGCGAATCTGGACCTGGATTATGAGTTGCTGTCGAACATGGCCAAACAGCAAAAACAGAAAGATGTTTTCAACCAGTGGGTGGACGACAGACTGCAAACAACTTACTCCCGTGTCGATGAGGAGTATCAGGGATGTAAGTTCCAATACAAGGGTTGGATAAAATGACCCGCACACGCTCGCACCGATGGTCAAAAATTGTCCAGATCAGATCTTTTCATACCGGGGAACATTCCTTTTTCTTTGGCTGATTCTGATTTTGGCTTTTCCCCCGGCGCTCCATGCCCAGCGTAAGAAAAAACAAAAGAACAAGGTGGAGATCCTCCAGGCCGATGAGCTCGGTATCGACCGGACACGTTCCCTGAAGAAACTGGAGGGCAACGTTAAGTTAAAGCACCAGGAGGTGATCCTCTCGTGCGACAGCGCCCTGGTATATGATAATTCCAATGTGGTGGAGGCCTATTCGAACGTCGAGCTCAACCAGGGCGACACCCTTTTTCTTTACGGGGATTTTATACGTTATGACGGGGATGCCAGAAAGGCCCTCGTGGTTGGGAATGTCCGCCTGATGGATCAACGTTCCCGGCTGACCACCGACCGCCTGGAGGTAGATCTGAACACCAACATCGGCTATTACCTTACCGGGGGTGTGATCGAGGATGACAGTACCCGTATCGAGAGTGTGCGCGGGTATTATCACAGTGATAGTAAAAATTATTACTTCAAGGATAAAGTGCATATCACCACTCCGCAATATGAGATCTTTTCCGACAGTATGATCTACAATACCGAGACCGATCTCACACGTTTCTCGGGCCCCACACAGATCGTGGGCGACAGCATGGATATTTATTGTGAGGGCGGATGGTACAACCGTCAGCAGGAGACCTTCCGTTTTGAGAAAAATGCTTCCATCAGCACGCCGGAGCGTACGGTCCGTGGCGATACGATCTTCTATGAGCGCAGTACGGGTTTCGGGCGGGTGACAGGTCATGCCGTGATGATCGATACCACACGCAAAGTGATCCTCTCGGGTGATCTGGCCGTTTACTACACCGATCCGGAACGTACCCTGATGACCGGAAGAGCTCTCTTCCGGCAATATGACCCCAACGGCGATACCCTTTACCTGCATGCCGATACGTTGCGCTCCTTCCTGGATACCGCTGATAACAGGATCATGACCGCCTATTACGGGGTGAGGATCTTCCGGAAGGACCTGCAGGGCGTGTGTGATTCACTTGCTTATTCCTTTGCTGATTCAGTGATCCGGATGTTCGTCCATCCCGTGATCTGGTCGGGAGAGAACCAGTTAAGCTCGGATGATATGGAACTGTT
>WFRO01000196.1 GCA_015486475.1 Bacteroidales bacterium | reverse complement strand
TCGGGAGGATAATCGCCCGGCTTGAGGATGCGCAGGCGCGGCACGGCGGCGTCGCTCATCTCGTTCTTCGGCAGGGTGGCCAGGTTCTCGAAGATGGTCTGTGAGAGCAGCACTTTCATCCAGGTGCCATCGCTCCAGTCCTGGTTCCAGTGGTTGAGGAACTTCAGCTGGCGGGGGCCCAGCAGTTCGGCACCGGGGATGTCGGCCTCTTTGGCAGCGTTGAAATTGGGGTTTTGGGGCCAGCCGTTGCGTATCTTCGCCTGGGGCAGCATGTCGCGCGGTGCCGACTTGAACTTGCGGTCCTCGACGATGGCGAAGCTGATGCCACCTAGTTGCAGATCGGTGTAATAGACGGTGATGCCCTGCAGTACGGGCGTGGGATCGTAGGGGTCGGGCAGGTGGGCGGTCTGTGTGCGCTGCACCATGTTGACCCAGCGGGCGGGCATCTTGTAGCCGCCGGCATCCTGGGCGTTCATGCCCCAGGTGCCGGGAGGAGTGGCCTTGCCGCCGGCCCCCCACAGGTTGCCGTGGAAAACATCATGGTCGTCGGGGATGGCTAAGGCAGGAGTATTGCGCAGCAGCTCACCATACTCCCAGCCGTAGAGATACCACTTGCGCAGATAGTCGAGCATGGCCTTGTCGAGGGGTCTGGCCTGCACGCCGTAGCCACCGACGATCTCGTAGATCTGGTCGCCGGAGAAAAAGAGCAGGTCGGGGTTCACCTTCTTCACGGCCTCCGTCACCTCGGTATTGGGGAAGCCCACGTCGCTGTTTCCGGTGAAGGCGGCCACGACGACCTCCTCCTTATCCCGGGGATCTTTGCGGATGGTTCCGTCGTAGGTGAACGTTTTCTTTTTGCCGCCGTTGACGGTGATCTCATAGCCCAGACGGTAAGGCGTGTCGCGGCTGTCGTCCCATCCTTCGATGCGGAAGGTGGCGGTGCGGGCGTCGGCATCGATGGGGGCTGTGGCGACCTCTTTCCAGGCGTTATCCTCTTTTATGCTTAAGGTTACCTGCTGACCGTCCTGCTTACCGACGGGGGGCAGTTGGGCGGTTATCTTCAGGATGCCCCGGCTGAGGGTGTACTGGGCGAAGAGGACAGGACCGAAGGCCCTGTCGGGATAAGCGGTGATGCCGGGTCCCGAGAGCTGCAGGTCGTCAAACCAGGCGCTCGGCACATTGAGCTTGCGCGAGGGATCGGAGAAATGGCTTACCAGTGCCAGGCTGCCGGTGAGCTGGCGGGCGGGGACATCCTGCTCCTCCAGGGTGGCCAGCTCCTTGCCCGTAGCCGGGTCCATCACCCGGACCGTCAGAACATATCCCTCCACCTGCTCCGTGACCGTGGCGTTCAGGGAAACCCCTTCCTTCATGTGGGGGATCAGCAGGACGGCGTTCTTGTCCACCTTCTCGGAGGGCTCACCTACGAAGAGCTCGCCGCCGGTGGTGATGCCGATGTTGAGCCCCCGGCCGTAAATGGCGTCGTCGCGGTAGTCGTGGAACTTGCCTTTGGTGCCCAGGCGGATGCCGATCCAGTTGTGCTTGGAGACCTTCAGGGTGTCGGTGAGCAGACCCATGCGCACGGAGAAGGAGAAACCGTCCTTCAGATCATCCACCCTGCGGGTGAGAAGGTTGACATTGCGGTTGCGGGCCGCCGTCACACACTCGATGCGGCCGTCATGGAGCCGCCAGTCCTGGAGGGGATTGCTCCAGTAACCGGGACCGATCCATACCCTCTCCACGCCGACGGGGAGCGGGTCTTTGAAGACGTTCTTGCTATTCTTACAAGAGGTGCAGGAGAAGGTGCCTGTACCCAGCAGGGCGGCCACAGCGGTGGCCAGGAGGAGGTGCTTAATGCTTTTCATGGGTCTGTGTTTTTATCTTTTGCAGTTGTTGTTGATATGCTTTTTCATCAAAGACCGGGTTCTGCTGCGTGGGCAGGGGAGCGTGCGTCCTGCGCAGCCAGCGGTCCATCTTTTTCGACAATTTTTTCTTCTGCCGCGGCTCCTGTAAAGATAAGTCATTTTTTTCTCCAATGTCCTCTTTCAGATTATAGAGTTCCTCTTTTCCCGTCTCATAAAAACGGATCAGCTTCCAGTCGCCGTAACGGATGGCCGTGGCGGGGGTGGTGCGCCACATCTGCGGCATGCCGCGCATACGTTCCAGGTAGGCGGGGAAGTGCCAGTAAAGAGCCCTCCGGCTGGGTG
>WFRO01000195.1 GCA_015486475.1 Bacteroidales bacterium | reverse complement strand
ATGATCTCGCGCAGGCCTGCCTTGGTCTTGGGCTTGTCAGGATTGCGGGAGTGGGCTGACCAGCTCTCCAGCACCCCGTCCAGGCCGGCACGTTCGCGTACCCTGTTGATATATTCATATACATCTGCGGACGGGCCGTTGACTTCGTTCAAAGCTTCTGCGTAATACAGGTACAGATCGGCCAGACGCATCACCGGCCAGGCGTAGTCGGTGATATAATACCACGATCCGTTGCGGATCTCATTCTCCAGGTGGACGATCTTCTTGGGCCAGTAACCGGTGACCGAGTATTGGCTGATCTCGAAGATGGAGGAGTATTCTCCCCGCCGGTTCTTGATGACCCAGGGATCATTGTCATCATCATTACCGTTGGCATGCCATACGCTCCTGTCAAAAGCCAGGTCGGCATAATACCGGTATTCACGATCAAAATTCAGCACGGCCGTCTGCTCTCCCTGCGCGATGAAATAGCGTTCGGCAGGACCGGCTGTCCTCAGCGTATACCGGTTGGCATAGTCATAATCTATGTCCTCGTCGATCGGGACGCCGTTCTGGGTATAATACTGTTCTGCGATGCGCAGGGTGGGTGCCAGACGCGAAGCCACCGGGTTATAGGTGGCCGGATAGAGACGTGGGGTGGCCTCATACTGAATGTAATGGGCAATGCCGGAGGTGCCGCCCCAGATCACTTCGGGATTCCAGCGCTGGGTGACCCGGCTGCGCAACATCAGCTTCATCATCACACTGTCGATGTGCGGCTTGGTGTTGGTCATATCATCCTTGGTCAACAGATGGAAACCGGCCTCCTCGGCGAGGTCGATAGCCTTCTTGGCGGCATTGGCGGCCAGGACCCATTTGTCGGGATCGTACTCCTGCGGGAAAAGGGGCTCGCCGTTCTTGTTGGTGATGGAGACGTAATCAGGGTTGCCATTGAAAAGCGGGCTGGCAGCGGTGATCAGCACACGGGCTTTGATGGCCGCAGCTATGGGCTGTGTGATACGTCCCAGCTCTGTGCTCTCCATCTCGATCTGCAACGGCAGATAAGGGATGGCTTTGTCCATGGTGTGGACGATATAACTGAAGCAGGAGTCCAGGGGATCCCTGTTCACCTTGATCTGTTCCGTGGCAGCATATACCGGCAGGCTGACGTCCTGTAAAGGTATGGGGCCGTACATGCGTACCAGGTAAAAATGATAATAAGCCTTGAGGAAAGTCACTTCTGCTTTCCAGCGTGCTTTCTCATAATCGGGCAGGTCACGCACCTTGTCAATGTTATCCAGAAAGATGTTACAGGTACGTATCCCGATGAAGAGGGGTTGTCCGCCGTTGCGGCCGCTCCAGTAATCGAAACGGGGGTTGGTGATGTTCTGTTCACCCCGGGCGATGCGCTGGCCGTTGTTATAGCTGAGGCGGTCGGGGAACCAGCACTCATCACCACCCAGAAAAGTTACTCTTCCCCAGGCATTCCCGTAGTTGGGGAGGTAAGAGTAACAGGTGTACAGGTACTTCTCCGCAGTGTATCTGTCGGAGAAAGCATTGTCGAGGGTGGCCACATTGTCGGGCACCACGTCCAGGTAGTTACACGAGGTCGCTACCGTAAGCAATAAAAACAATCCTGCAAAATATCTAAACACTTTCATGATCTCTTCTTTTGTTGTTTTTGTTAGAATGATACCTGGATACCTCCGTTGAACACCCGCTGGATGGGATAGGCCAGGCCGTTGCCGCCCATCTCCACATCCCACAGCTTGAATTTGGTGAAGGTGAGCAGGTTGGTTCCGTTCGCATAGAACCGTACCTGCTTGATCTTGGCTTTGGATATGATCCTGTTGGGCAGCGAATAGCCGATCTCAGCCTGTTTCAGGCGGAGGAAAGCGCCGTTGCGCATGAAGTGGGTACTGGTCTGGGTGTTGTTCCAGATGATATGGTCGGCGAGACGGGGCCACAGTGCATATACGTCCCGGTGCTCTTCCGACCAGTAACTGTCAGCATACACTTTCATCAGTTCGTTGTTGGACGTGACGCTGTTGCTCCCGTCGATATCCACAAAAGGTGCGGTATAATAGGGGGAGATCCAGAAAGACTCATGGGCCAGTCCCTGGAAGAACATGGATATGTCGAAGTTCTTATATCCCATGGACACCCCGAAACCGTACACGATCTCCGGTGAGGTAGGCCATCCCAGGGGGACCCTGTCGAGGCCGGAAATGCGGTCATCACCGTTGATATCATGATACTTGATGTCCCCGCCGGTATATTCTCCGAAAGTCTGCTCCGGTGAGTTGTCCACCTCCGTCTGGTCGACAAAAAGCCGTTCGGCGATGTAGCCCCACCGTTGTGAGATCGGCTGTCCTACATGCGAGAGCCAGGGGGTTTCGGAATAGTCGGGCTCTTCAGCCTTGGTGATAACCCCGTGGGCATAAGTGAAGTTAGCCCGTCCCTGGATCCAGAACTGTTTGGTCACGAACACATTGTAGTCGGCCGAAATATCCACCCCTTTGGTGAGGGCTTCCCCCACGTTGGCCTTCACCTGGGCTTCCAGCCCCATGCTGGCCAGCTGTATACGGTCCATAAGGATGTTGGTACGGTGATCGCGGAACAGGTCAGCCTGTATGTTCAGTTTGTCCCACAAACCGATCTCAAAGCCCAGGTTGGTCTTGTAGGAGGTCTCCCAGGTGATATGGTCGTTGGCATATCGCGTGATGGAGACGCCTGGCTTGCGGTAGTCATACCGGGTACCGAAAGGGATCGTCCTGTTGTTGTCATTCATGTTGACCTGGGAGAGGTAGAAGAACCGCTCATCGGGACTGCCGATGGCGTCATTCCCGACAAGACCATATGTGAACTTGATCTTCAGAAGGGAAAAGATCCTCTTGGCACCGGCAAAGAAATCTTCGTTGGAGACGATCCATCCCAGTCCGGCGGAGGGGAAGAATCCGAAGCGCTCGTTCTCGGAGAAACGTTCCGAACCGTTGTACCCGAAATTGAATTCCGTAAAATAACGGTCGTGGTAGGCATACGTGAAACGGCCGGAGAGACCCAGGTTACGGTGGGGCAGTGACAACTGCAGATTGTTGGCCGTGGCGTTCAGTAACTGACGCATGGTATATACCAGCATGCCGCTGACCGTATGTTTGCCGAAGGTGCGGTCGTAATTGACTGCCGCTTCAAGATAGAACGTGGAGTTGATATCGCGCGTCCCGGGATGATAGTCCAGGTACTCCGTTCCCTCCTCAATGTTCAGGGGTTTCAGGATGTAAGGCTGTTCTCCCGTGGGATCCTCCATAGGCGTGTAGTAGAAAGGATTGTAGGAACGCGACACATCAAAATAAGAATACCGGTTGGCATTGACCATGGCCCGGATACGCAATCCTTCGGTGATGAACTTCAGGTCCTGGGCCAGTTCGAACTGTGCCAGCGTCCTGTTCTGGCTGTAATCCTTGTACCCTTTTACCATATCGGCATAAGGATTGTAATAGGAACCGTCGCCATAATTCCCGAAAAGGATGTGCTTGGTATATTGGTTGGCTTCATCCGGCTCATAATAAGGCAGGAAATATACCGGGTTGGATTGCATCACCTTGCGGTATGTAGTGGAACCGCCGTCGATGGGGCCGGTATAATCGTCAAAAGTAGTATTGAAGATGAACTTGGCCTGGGTCGTCTTGGTCAGGTTCAGGTTGATATTGGCCCGCATATTATAACGGTAGAGGTCGATGTTGTTATTGAAATTATTTCGTTTATCCACATTGAGAATACCGTTGTCGTGGTTCACGGTGGCTGCCAGATAATACCTTGCCACACGGCCGCCGCCGTTCACGTTCAGGTTGAAACGCTGGTTGACGGCCCTTTTCTTGAACAGGGTGTGATACCAGTCGACGGTGGGGTACATCACCGGGTCGGCGCCCTCCTTGGTCTTATCCACTTTTTCCAGGGAATAAGGCAGCAGTCCCAGCGGATTACGCGTCTTCACCGCTTCGTTGTGCATCTCCATGTAGGTGATGGGGTCGGCCAGCTCTATGTCACGCGTAGGTTGCGAGACACTTGTTTCGTACCGTACATTCACGCGGGCCTTCCCTTCCCGTCCTTCCTTGGTGGTCACATAAATGACCCCGTTGGCGCCGCGGGCACCGTAAAGAGCGGTGGCAGTGGCGTCTTTCATGATCGAGAAGCTGGCGATGTCATCGGGTTGCAGACGTGCCAGGTCGGCTGAGGTGAGCTCTACGCCGTCAACCAGGATCAGCGGGTCTTTCTTATAACCGAAAGTGGTGACCCCGCGGACGAAGAACTGCGCATTGTCCTGTCCGGGCTCGCCGCTGCGCTGGTAGGAGATGATGCCCGAAATGCGGCCTGCCAGCGCTGTGGTCAGGTTGCTCGAAGGCGTCTGCAGCTCGGCCGGCTTCACCGTGGTGATCGAAGCGATCACACTCTCTTTTTTCTGTTTGGAGAAAGCCACCACCGTGACATCCTTCAGCTCTTCGGCCTTGGGCTTCATCTGCACGTTGATCACCCGCATACCGTTAACCGGCACTTCCTGGGTTTCCATACCCACGAACGAGAAGACCAGCGTTCCTCCCGCAGGCACGCGCGAAATGGAGTAAGAACCGTCCACGTCGGTGATCACACCACGTGTCGTCCCTTTGATCACGATCGTAACACCAGGCAGGGGATTCCCTTTTTCATCCACCACATTCCCGGTGACCTTCAGCAACTGCACCTGGACGGCACGGTTTCCCTTTTTACTGATGACAGTACTTCCCTCAGCCCGGAGCATCCCCGTACCGAAAAGAAGAAAAAACAACGCCGTCAGCAGTAAGATCCTGGACAGCCCTTCCGTAAGGAAGGATGATCTGCCCTGAAAACGGTAAGTTTTCTTCATAGGTTTATGGATTAGGTTTGGTTAATAAAATTATTCCATCTTACAAATGTCAAAAAAAAAGCATCCTTTTTACATTAACAAGTAAAAATTTTACAGATTTAAGAAAATTATCAGCAAATATTCCTTTTTTGTATGCGGGCCCTGTTTTTTGTCTTACCGTATCACTACCTTGGAAGAGGAGACCGTTCCGTCCGAAAAGGTGATCCTCACCATCCAGATCCCTTTGTGCAATTTTTCCGTGCTGACCGGGACGGAGAAAGATCCGTGAGGCAGGACCGTCAGGGCCCTATGGCCCGAGATATCGAATAACTCGATCCTTTCCATGTTGCGTGAGGCTTCCACATAGAAATGACCGGAAGCAGGATTGGGAAAGACACGCAGGGAAGCCTCGTTTTTTTCCTGCTCTTTTGTGAAAGTAGTGCAATGGTCATGGGAACCGGGCAGATTCTCGTCCAGCCATTCCAGACGGATGCGTATCCATTCTTTCAGGCGGTCCACTTCCTCATCCCATGTCTGCGCCGGTGGTTCCACTTCAGGTGCGCCTGTGTGGACACCCAGTATATCCCACCTTTTATAATGATTGACCTGGGGTTCTTCCACCACATGGTATATGGAATCCATGAAAGCATAGATGTGGTCCAGCGAGAGGATCGTCTGTCGCAGTTGATAGTACCTGCAATTCACTTCATCGGCAAAGGCAGGATCCATCAGCAGCCGTACATACCAGCCCGGCGTGTTGGTGACCCGGCAGTCGTTGGTCAGGTACACCCAGCCGGAGCCGTCGGTGTGGTTGGTGAGCCAGCAACTGCTGATGTTCTTCCAGGCCCAGTCGAAATCCCAGACAGGCCCCGCATACAGCTTATTGTCCACATCCTGACGGTCCTTATAATAAAAACGGCTTTTCTTATAGCCATCGACGTTGCGGGATATCTCGCTCACCAGAAAATAATCAATGAAAGAGAGAAGGTCGATATAATTCCGGTAATAATTCTGGAAGTCATTTTCATGCAGAACCGCCTGGAAATTATCCACATACTCCTTTATATAGTCTTTTTGTTGCTGTGTGATGTTGTAGTAACGTGGATAATAATAGAGAAAACGCGTATCATAATCGGGATGGTCAATGGGCGAATAATCGGAGAGCCAGCTGTCATAGCTGTGGGCGTTGTTGGTCTCGAAGATGTAGCCGCCGGTGAGATCAATGCCCGCGGTGTCGGTGGCTTTCAGTTTTTTTATGTCGATGCGGTTCTTGTCCCGTTTTATTTTTTCACAGAACAGGTAGATGCCCTCGTACGCTCCGTTGATCATCACATCCACCAGGCGAAAACGGACGGAATAATGGCCCATCTCATGGAACATGTTAAAGGCAAGCGGGTTGCGCATGAAAGTCTTTTCGTTGTAATGGGAGATGAGCAGCCAGTCATTCTCTGCCGGCATGCCCAGCAGGGGAACATTGAGGTTGTCACCCAGCGAGTCACGGGTCTCCAGGCTGTATGGCTTCTGCGGATAACCGGCAGAGGTGGCGCCGCGCACCTCGATACCTATGTGCCCGTTGTAAGCATTGGCACTGTCGTGGATGCCGTTGAACTCCCCCGGGCCATTGTCCACGATCTCCATCCACGCATCGATCTTGGGCTCATTGGGGATCGTCTGCCCGTAGGTGTTGATGCGTATCAGCGGGAGGGTGGAGCCTTTGTAGTAAAAGGGCTCGGTGAACCAGGAGGGGGTGGGCAGGTAATAGCTGCCGCTGACGGAGAGCCCTACGGAGAACCAGGTCAGCGACGACATGTCGGAGGAGGAGGTCGAGCTGTTGTGGATCTCTACGGCCAGCAGGTTGATGCCGTTACTCATGGCCTGCCGCAGTTTGTCCTTGTCGATGAAGAACTGCTCGGGCTTGCCGCCCTTGTACATGTGGGCTTCGTGGTTGTAGGTGGAGATCTCGTTCCAGGCAGGGTAGGGGGAGGAGAGCCCCGGAGAGCGGGCGATCTCGACGCCGTTGAGATAGGCTACGAAGGCATCGTCGTAATCGATGTCCAGCGAAGCACCCGTGATGACCGAGGTGTCAGAGATATTGAAGGTGATGCGATAGTAAAGGGCGTTGCACTGAGGGATCACAGTGTTGTCGTCGCCATCGCCGTAACCTATGCCCCCGCGTCCCTCTTGCCAGAGATGATCATCGAAGGAGGTCTCCCGCCAGTTGGCAGGCGGCTCGCCGTCGTTGGAGGTGCTGTAGCGGAAGAGGGTGTCAGCATAAAAAACAGTCTCCCAGTGGTCGGTCTGACCGTATCCGGAAAGTACGGAGATCAGAAAGAAAGAAAGAATAACCAAGAGACGTATATGGGAAGAAGGGTATTGCTCCATGGATCCGGATATTGAAATTATGTTACAAAATTACGTAAAAAGGGGCGATCTTTCTTTGCTTAAACGGTGAGGGGGTTGTTGAAGATACAGGAAAACAACGGCTTTATGTTTTTTTGTTACAGGTATCACTTGTCAATCAGAATGTTATTGCCCGGCACGGGGAAGTGTCCCGTTCAGGGATGAAAAATTCTTCCTTATTTTTGCATAAAATTTACCGGTAGATATGCCGTTATTCCCACAAATCCGGCGGATGTATGTTTGCATTATTCATATAAAATGGTCATATTTGGTCTATAATTTTTTTGCAGTATTAACTTAAAAGATCACAACTATGAAGAAAATTTACGTATTGTTAATTTTAGCTTTCTTCGGCTTTGGAGTGACCCACGCGCAGTATCGCGAGCTCTCCAAAGCTGGATGGACAGCTTTTGCCGACACCAACCAGGCAGGTCAACCGGCATCCAATGCCATTGACGGTGATCCCACCACTTTGTGGCATTCTCCCTGGGACGGGGTTGCCTATCCGCAGCCGCACTGGATCATGGTGAAATTCCCCAAGGAGACGACCATTGAAGCTTTCTCTTATCTACCCCGTTCGGGTGCGGGCAACGGCACCATCAAGACGTATGGGTTCTGGGTGAGCTCTGACAGCATTACCTGGGATTCGATCGCCGGCGGTACCTGGGGAGAACCCTGGGATGTCAAAAGGGTCGTTACTTTTGACAAATCCTATACCGTAAAGTACATGAAGCTGATCTCCTGGGAAGAAAGGTATGGGCAGGGTTTCACCTCCTGTGCAGAGTTCGGTGCCCTCGTGCTGGGTGCTGATTTCACCGCTGATACGACAGAGATCATGCGGGGAGAAACAATAAATTTTACCGATAAGTCCGGCAACAACCCTGTAGCCTGGAAATGGACTTTTGAAGGAGGAACACCGGCCACTTCCACCGACCAGAATCCCACGGTGAAGTATGAAACGGCCGGGGTCTTCGACGTGACCCTCATCGCCATTGACTCGAAAGGTGTAGGAGATACGGTTACCTTTACAGATTACATTTCGGTAAACATTCCCAACATCGACCGGAGCGGCTGGCTGGTCAAATATGTGGACAGTCAGCAGTCTGGCGCACCCCCGGAAAATGTGTTTGATGGTGATCCGAGCACCATCTGGCATACGGAATGGTCGCCCAACAGCGTGCCTTATCCTCATACCCTGGTCATTGATATGGGTGCCAAGATCCAGGTGGAAGGCTTTTCCTATCTGCCGCGCCCGGGTGGAGGCAACGGAACGGTGAAAGATTATGAATTCTATGTTTTGACGGATACTGCTATGTGGACTGATCCCGACACGTGGGGTACTCCTGTAGCTTCCGGTACCTGGAGCTCACCGTGGGCTGCCGAGAAAAAAGTGTTCCTGAATACGCCGGTCACCGGCAGGTACCTTATTTTCTATACGCTGTCAGAGCGGAATGATAATGACTGGACCTCCTGTGCCGAGCTGAACGTGATGGGTACTATCTTTGGTTCTGTCTTTACGGCTGACAGAAGGGATATTTATGCCACCCAGAAAGTGAATTTCTCCGGTGGTCCGGACGGCAAATCAGTCTATCATTGGTTGTGCCCCGGCGGGACTCCTTCAGAGGTCGCCAATGAGCAGAATCCTTCTATACAGTATAATGCCGCCGGCACCTATGATGTGACCCTGATCACCACGAGCGCTGCTGACGGCAGCAAGGATACCCTGGTGAAGACAGGTTACATAAATGTTAAAGCTCGTCCTACCACCAGACCACTGGATAAAGACGGCTGGTCGGTGATCGCCTGGGACAGCCAGGAAGAGCCGAACGATCGTCTTGCGAAGTATGTCATTGACGGCGACCTGAACACCTTCTGGCATACCGCCTGGTCGGAACGCCAGGATCCTTATCCACACTGGCTGATCATCGATATGGGCAAGAACCAGGATATTGCCGGCTTTACCTACTATCCGCGCCCGGGTGGTGGCAACGGTACGGTCGATTCCTGTGCATGGCTCGTCAGCCTGGACGGAGAGATCTGGGATACTGTTGCCCGTGGCGACCGTACGGGAGGCTGGGCCGATCCCTGGGTGTTCACGCTGGATAAGAACGTGACAGGCCGTTTTGTGAAGTTCCTGGCACTCTCTGAAAAAGGCTATCCGGCAGATCCGACCCATGTATGGGCCAGCTGCGGCGAGATCGATGTGACCACACCCATCACCGGCACTTACTTCCAGGCTGATCCCCGGCGGATCGAGTCCGGCGAGATGGTGTATTACCTCGACCTGAGCGCCGGTAACCCCACCGCATGGGAGTGGGCCTTTGACAAAGGAGATCCCTCCGCCTCTACCGAGCAGAGTCCGTCCGTGAAGTATGTTATACCTTATAAACAACTGGGCAGTTCCTTTGGAGCCAGCCTGACCGTGAACGGTGAGACTTACACCAAAGAGAATTATGTCACGGTAGACTACTATGATCCCAAAAGCAACGGAGGGGTTTATATCGATACCATGAACATCGGAAAAGCCTTCCAGTACCTCTCCGGCAATGGTGGAAAATATGAAAGACATCTTGAAAAAGAGATCACAGTCATCCAGGGAGAGAAGTATGTGGTTAAACTGGGTACCCATGTTCCCTGGAACAATTATTGGGTAGGTACCGGTATGTTTGTTGACTGGGACCAGAGCCGTCATTTTGACAAAGAGACCGAGGAGGTGCATTATCAGAAAGATAATGCTGTTCCCAGCGGCGATCGCGAGGTACTCTTCTATCTCAACGTGCCTGCCGATGCCCCGACAGGTCTGACCAGGATGCGGGTGTACTCCGGCGTATGGTCGCAGGAGGATCCATACAACGGGCTGGGTTACGGTGAGGTGGAAGACTATACCATCAATGTTGTGGAAGCTCCCACAGCAGCACCGGTGGCCCAGTTCGATGCCGACACCAATGCCCTCTGTGCCGGCGGGTCGGTCCGGTTCGAATATACCTACGACGATGCCAGTACGCTGGCTACTGCCTGGACATGGGTGGTAACCAACGGTGATGACACGATAGCTGTCAGCGATATGGCTACGCCTACGGTTGAATTCGATACGCCGGGAACCTATGATGTCAAGCTGGTGGTGGAAAATGCCAACGGCAAGGACTCCATTACCGTGAATCCCTATGTCACCGTTTACGGTGCTACAGATATCGATGCCGGGGCTGATGATAAGGTTTGCCCGGGCAGCGAAGTGGTGCTGGATGTGACGGAAGTGGACAGCGTCGTCTGGAACAACGGTGTGGTCAACGGTGAGCCTTTCTATCCCACCGACTCACTGGTGTATGTGGCCACCGGCTACAATGAGCATAACTGTGCCGCTACCGATACGGTGATCATCGCTGTATGGGATGCCGTGGACACCACGGTCGTGAAATACGGTGAGGATACCCTGGTGGCCCAGGGCGATCCGGATATGTACATCTTCCAGTGGATCCATGCCGATGACGGTACGGCCATCGAAGGAGCCACCGACACGATCTTCGTGGCAGAACATGGCGGAAATTATGCCGTGGTCGTTACCCAGGTCGCCGGCGGACAATGCTCTGACACCTCCGGCGTATGGGCGATCTCCATTACCGGTATCGAAGATAACTTCGGTGATGAGATCAGCATCTACCCGAACCCGAACAACGGTGACTTTACCGTGAATATCGGCAGGGAGCATGCTACCATCAGCGT
>WFRO01000194.1 GCA_015486475.1 Bacteroidales bacterium | reverse complement strand
CTTTGAGACCTTCACGCTGGGCGGCAATGCCATCCGGGGCGACTTCTACCTCACCGGCAACGCCATCCATACCTTCAATGCCAAAGACATTCTCAGCATTGCAGGCGACGTCATGGTATCCGACAACTTCTATAAAGGATCGGGAGGTCCTGTGAAAGCCTCGATGACCGGCCTCGAGACGCTCGCCTTCGACAACCTGCTCTCCATCGCCGGCGATCTCACCATCAGCGACAACAGGCTGCTGGGCGATGTTTTCAACACGGTCACAAAAGTGGACGGTGACATAATTTTCTATGTAAAGAACCCCTCTCTCGACGTCATCGCTCTCGAGGAGCTCACCACTGCCGGCAAGGACATCATCATCTCCGGACAGATGAACTACATCAAAGGATTCAACAAGGTCGCTTCCGTGGCTGATTACCGTCTCATCAGCCTGGGGGCCGAAGAGTATCCTTACAATTATCTCGTGGTTTCCGGCGACATGGTCCTTTTCAACATGCTGACATCTGCCAACGCCACCCTCAAAATGACCACGTATTATAATAGCAACGGTGGTCTGGCCCAGAGTTTCAAGAGCCTGAAACATATAAAGGACATCTACATCTACCTGTACTACCGCTACACGGACATCCCTGCCGGCGCTTTCCCCGCCCTGCAGACCGTAGAGAACTTCAAAGTGTATGGTGACAAGAACAGGGCTCTCTCCGTTGATTTCTCCGGTGCCTTTGAAAGCCTGGATTCCATCACCACCACCCTCTCCATCACCAACGACTGGAAGGATTTCACCGGACTGACTGTAAAAAGCTTTGACCGGCTCTCCGCCTATGGCAACATCACCACCCTGTCGCTGCCGGAGCTGACCTCTATCACAGGCAAGTATGGTGTTACCTTCTATGCCTATGCCGATGGATACACGCTGGATCTTCCCAAGCTGGAATCGGTCATTAAATTTACGGTACAGACCAAAGAGGCTGACGGTGACATTGTCATCAACATGCCTGAGCTGACCACCTGTGGTGAGATCTATTTCAACTTCTCCTATTACAATCCTGCCTCGCTGGATGCTCCGCTGCCCAAGCTTGAGGGGATCCACAAGCTCAATGTGAGCTTCAAGAAAGGGGTGCTGGATGCTTCCAATGTACTGACCGGTCTGACGACACTGCTGGAGAATGAGCAGAACAGAGCCTATGATGTAAAGCTTTATTATGTGACAGGCCAGACATTCTGCGGTATGAAGACCTTCCTGACCAACCTGGTCAACAAGGATCAGCTGGACAGGGTGACCCTTTACAAGGACAACAAAACCGTTCCTGCTGATGAGGAAGCAGCAGAGATCACAGCCCTTACCACATGTTCGTAGTAAGAGATCACAGAAGACCCTGACACTTATATATCTGCCACTCCCGGAACCACTATGATGTTCCGGGGGTGGTTTTTTTCATTGAAACACCGGGCCGGCATTCGACCTGGCCAGGGCAAAACCAAAAAAGCATGAAGCAGATCATCGGTGGATTCATAATGCTCCTGATCCTGCACCTGCCGGTTTACGGGCAGCAGCAGGTGACGGGCACGGTAACCGACCGCCAGTCGGGCGAGACCCTGCCGGGGGTGAACGTCCTCGTCGAAGGGAGCGGCAGCGGCACCATCACTGACCTGGACGGCCGCTACAGCATCACGGTCCCTGACGACAGTACGGTACTGATATTCTCTTTTGTGGGTATGCAGACCGTCCGCGAGAAGGTGGCAGGCCGTCCGGTCATCGACGTGGCCATGGCGCCGGCCATCAAAGAGCTGCAGGAAGTGATGGTGGTGGCTTACGGTGTGGCCACCAAAGAGGCCTATACCGGCTCAGCCGACGTGGTGGACAACGAGGTGCTGGAGAACAGACCGGTGACCTCTTTCCAGAAAGCTCTTCAGGGTACGGCTGCCGGTCTGCAGGTAGTGAGCAGCTCGGGCCAGCCGGGGGCCGGCGCCACCGTAAGGATCCGGGGTATCGGCTCGTTCAGCGCCGGCAGTGCGCCCCTGTATGTCCTGGACGGCGTGCCCATGTCGGGATCGCTCTCTGACCTGAACCCCAACGACATCGAGAGCGTGACGGTGCTGAAAGACGCTGCCGCCGCCTCCCTCTATGGCTCACGCGCTGCCAACGGTGTGATCATCGTCACCACCAAAGAAGGAAAGAAAGGGAAAACAGCCATCTCCTTCTCGGCACAGACAGGCGTCTCCTCGCGCATCTCACGGGGATATGCCCTGATGAACTCCACGCAGTACTATGAGCACACCTGGCAGGGCCTGTACAACAGGGCCCTCCTCGACGGCAACACCAAAGATGAGGCGGTGGCCTTTGCCCATGCCCATGTGGAGGAGATCGCCGGCTTCAATCCCTTTGCCATCGACAACCCCCTCGACGACAGCGGCCATGTCAAGCCGGGCACGAAAGTGGTGACAGATACCGACTGGCGCGACGAGGTGTACCATACCGGTTTCATTCAGGACTACAACCTGAACGTCTCGGGCGGCAGCGAGCAGACAAAGGTCTATTTCTCGCTGGCCTATTATGACGACAGCGGCACGACCATAGGATCTGATTTCACCCGCTACTCCGGCAAGATGAACGTCAGCCACAAGGTGAACAGCTTCATCACCGCAGGGATGAACACCTATTTTTCCTACTCGATCATCAACGCGCCGCCGGCGGGATCGGGTCATGCCAACCCCGTGCGGTCGGCCGAGGTGATCAACGCCACCACGCCCGTGTACAACCCCGACGGCACCTACAACTGGGAGAACACGGCCGTATATGACTTCAACCCTGTGGCCCTCGCCGAGATGGACATCTACCGTTACAAGACGATGCGGACGCTGCTCAACCCTTATATCGATCTGCAGATCCTCCCCTCCCTGACGTTCAGGACCAATGGTTCCTTCGATTACTCCGGCTCGGACGACCTGGTCTTCTACAACCCCGAGCACGGTAACGGCGCCGGCGTCAACGGCCGCAGCACCATGAGCCGGGGCAACAACAAAGCCTGGAACATCTCCAACCTTTTTAACTGGAAGCAGCAGTTCAACGCCTCCTCTTTCGATGTCATCGTAGGCCAGGAGGCACACGGTGAGAAATACTCTCCCCTGAGCGCCGGGGTGACCGACTTCTCCATCCCGGGAGAGTATTACCTGATCTGGGGCGCCCAGCCGGAGATGCCCGCGGCCT
>WFRO01000193.1 GCA_015486475.1 Bacteroidales bacterium | reverse complement strand
TTTCTCGGTATCCGTGGGGGAGTGGCTGCGGGACCTGAAGTTCCCTGTACTGGTCAATCCTTCCGGAGTGCTGTACAATCCTGCTTCCATACAGATGACACTGGAACGTTTACTGGAGGGAGTGCCTTATACTCCGGAGGACCTTATCCATGAAAACGGCCTGTGGATGAGCCTGGAGCACGATACCTCCTTTTCCGGGGAGAATAAGGAAGAGGTTTTACAAAAGATGGGGGAGACTTTTGAAAGAGCTTCTGCTTTTTGGGAGAAAAGCCGTTTTCTTTTCATCACTTTCGGAACGGCATGGGTCTATGAATGGAAAGAGGACGGAAGGGTTGTGGCCAACTGTCACAAGCTCCCGGCGGCACGTTTTGAGCGGCGTCTCCTGGAGGTGGAAGAGATCGTGGATCAATGGCGCCGCCTGCTGCAACGCATCTGGTCACACCACCCTGACAGGCAGGTGGTATTCACCGTCAGTCCCATACGCCACTGGAAAGACGGGGCGCACGGCAACCAGGTGAGCAAGTCCGTACTGCATGTAGCCATCAACGATCTGGTACAGGAGGATGAGCGACTGCATTATTTTCCGGCCTATGAGATCGTGATGGACGATCTGCGTGATTACCGCTTTTATGCTGCGGACATGTTGCATCTCTCGGATACGGCTGTGGAATATATCCGGCAGCGCTTCAGGGAGGCGGTTGTGGACCCGGCCGCTTACCCCGTGGCAGAGGAGGTGGAGAAGATCCGGCGTGCCATGGCCCACCGGCCTTTTCGTCCGGGGTCGGCAGAACACCGGAAATTCCGCGAAGCACAACTGAAAAAGGTCACAACACTGGAGCAGCTATATCCTTTTTTAGATCTCAGTGAGGAAAAAAAGTCCTTCAGTTGAAAAAGAGAAACCCTGCCAGTGGTGGCAGGGCTTTTTCCCCAATATTATCAGAATGACCCCAGGGATGAACCGGGTCCGGACTTCCCGGTATCTGCATCCCCGGCAGTGAAGGAAATGCTGTAATGGCCGTTGGAGCCAACCGTTCCGCCTAATCCGATATAGAAATAAGTATCGGTAGTTCCGGTATTGTTAACATAGTACTGCAGGGTCTGGCCGGAGCCGCCCTCGAGGCCACCGATACGGTCTTTGTCGGGTCCGTAAACGTCGAAATAAAGGGCAGTATTTCCAACGGCCGGAGAAACGGTCCAACTGATCTTCTTATGTACCGGGAGTGTTACCCGGAAAAACTCAAGGTCCTGATTTACCAGGATGGTGCCGGAGATCACGCCGGTAGGGAATGTGTCGATCACCCTCGCATGGTCCATGTCATCATCGGGCTCATTGTCATCATTGAGACCCAGGTTTTTGAACGAAAAGGTATATCCGCCGGTGCTTTGTTCCTGATAAGACTCCACGAGGACATAATAAACCCCTCCGTTCGAGGGTTGGCTTAGTTCTACAGTGGCCCCTTTACCCCCTGACATGGAGACCAGGGGCATTCCATGTTGATCGAAAAGCGTGGCTGATAATTCCAGATCGTTACTGTTATTGACAAATTTCAGGTACATATAGTCCCATATTCCCTCGCTGCCGGGAGTGAATTTATACCAGTCTTTTTCCCGGGGGGAGACCAGCTGACCTTCCTTATCGGTGACCGGGAAGTTTCCCAGGTCCCAGGCATGATCCATGGTCTCATTGGGCTCGAAGGCATCATTGGCGTTCTGATCTGTGACTTCCAGACTGTAAGGGCCTGAATTCTTACCGTAACGGGAAATGACCTTCAGGAAATAAGTGCCTCCCTCATTGGAAAATTTGACGCTGATACCGGCTCCGCTGCTACCACCCCGCGAATAGATCTCATTGCCATCGGCATCGTAAATGCCAACCCACAGTTCAAGTTCGTCCGACTGGTTTTCCAGATCGATAAGCGTGATATCATAATAATCTTTGTGGCCGGGAGTAAAAGAGTACCAGTCAATATCATTTTTGTCCATGTAAGCTTCTATCTTATCCCCCGGCGTGACTGTTTTGGCCTCTGAACGGGTATTGTTCGGTTCATAATCGTCCGGATGGAGGGTCTCTTCGGTCTTGTTGCAGGCTGTGATCCCCAGGAATGATAAAAAAACAATCCCCAGGAACGAAAGCGTGTTCCTATGTAAAATGGTTTTCATGACAACAATATTTTAGTTAGGTTTTGAATTAGAGAGGATCTAATCAAAATGTCACAAAAATATTGCCACAAAATCAGAGACGGGTGTGTTAATGATGGTTAAGTGGTTGATATTGAAAAAGAAAGGGGAAAAGCATGCTTTTCCCCTTTCTTTTTCAGCTTTGGTCGCGAACATCGTTCTTAATAATTCTGAGCTTCCAGTTCGAAATAAGCCTGTGGGTGAAGGCAGGCTTGCCTGCCGAAACCCCAAAGTCCTAAGTAACTGAGGGAATCTTTCTTACCGGTTTCTTAATAATTTTGAGCCTCTAACTCGAAATAGGCTTGTGGGTGAAGGCAGGCCGGACACACCTTCGGCGCCGATTTCCCTTCGTGGATGTATCCGCAGTTGCGGCATTTCCAGATCATCACGCCATCCCTTTCGAAGAC
>WFRO01000192.1 GCA_015486475.1 Bacteroidales bacterium | reverse complement strand
TGCATATATGGCAGCTGGATGATCATAATATCCTGCTGGAAGCCCATGTGGATGTGGACCGGGATATCCCGGTGAGCCGGTTTGACGGGATCCTGAAAAAAATAGAAACCCTTTTGAATGACTATGGCATAAACCACATTAACATACAACCCGAATATCAGAGAGAGCATAAAAAAACGATCATTGCCTGAAAAGGAATTATTTATCTCAATAACATTTAATTAAACAAACAAAAGCACAGGATCATGAAAGAAATGAAGGAAATGGTGAAGACAATAAAGGATACAGAGAAAGAAAACAGACAGGTAAAAGTCCACATATCCGGAGAGAGTGAGAATCCCACGAGGATGAACCTGCGTTCCGGAAAATTTAAGATGATCATAGATGAACCGGAACCGATGGGTGGTACGAACCAGGGACCTTCGCCGGTACAGGTACTGCTTATGGCTCTGGCAGGGTGTCTGAATGTTACCGGACACCAGGTAGCAGGGGAGAGAGGACTTAAACTGAAAAAAATGAAGATCATCATTGACGGGGATATGAATCCCTGTACCTTCATGGGATGCTCCTATGAGAGCAGGGCCGGATTTCAGGATATCAGGGTCAAAGTATATCCTGTATTTGAGGAGCCCCTGCCCAAGGAGATGATACATGCATGGCTTGAAGAAACCGAGGCCCGCTGCCCGGTTACAGACAATATCAAAACGGCTACACATATAGGTATTGAAAATATGTAAGAAAAGATCTGACAGATTGTTAAACTATAATACAAGGAATCATGAAAAAGAAAAGTATTGAAGAAATCGCTTCTCCCAGTGCCAGAAAAGCTATTCTGGGAGGTCATGAAAAGTTCGGAAAGACCATCAGTGTGAACGGTTGCTTCGGCAGCTCCGACCTGGGGCAGATGACAGGGTTCCTGGCCCGTGAGATACGCAACAGGATCCCCAATGCATTCATGCGTTGCCCCCTGGCATTTTTTCCGGAGGTGGAAGGGCCTTCACAGGTGTTGTTGCATGATGATTACAATATCACCATCGACGGATGCTCGGACCGCTGTCTGGCCAAAACGCTTCAGAAAGCCGGGATGACCGTTCATCTGTCTTATGCTCTGGACGAAGACTTCGGGCTGGAGAAGCACCCCCAGCCGGCTGAATTTGATCATGACACCATGCTGAAGATCAGCGACAGGATCGTTGCTGACATCCAGTTACTTATGACAAAAGAGGAAGAACAGAAGATCAAAATCCCATAGATCCTTCACACCTGCGCAATCCCATTTCACATCTTATTTTCCTTGTTGATAGTACTTTAAGGTATTTATGCCATCCCGGCGGGAAATCAGGTTGCCCAAAAGGTGATGTAAATGAGGATCCATGGGAATGGGGTGGATTGTGTAATATACAGTAATACAGTAGTTTGTGCAGTTTGGCACGCTTTGTGTCCTTCCTTTAGTGCGTTTGTTTGAAAATGTTTAACTAAACCAATAAGGAGGAACTTAAAATGAAAGCAAAATGGCAAGGATGGACAACAGGTATTTTAGGGGTCTGGCTTTTTATAGCCGCCTTTCTGAACCTGACACCGGTCGGGAACCTTTGGGATAACCTGATCGTGGGACTGATCGTAACAACTGCAGGTTTTGCCATGGTAAAAGCAAAACCGTGGCAGGGCTGGACAGCAGGGCTGCTGGGCCTGTGGCTGATCATCGCAGCTTTTGTACCGTCATTACAGCAGCACGCTGCCAATCTCTGGAATGATGCCATCGTGGGTGTAATGTTCATGATCGCCGGATTTGGCGCTCTGGGTGAAAGTCAGACAAGCAGTGAAAACAAAGAAGTGGGGGACCACACCCACGCACATGCTTAGCAGATCAGGCACATGCTGAAAAAAGGCCGGAACTCCGGCCTTTTTTATTTATAAATTGTCCCTGGATGCCGGTGACGAGCTCCCGCCTCCTCCGTGATCACGCCAGATCAGGTCGGTGGTCCAGGCAGGTCCTGCTATAACAGGAAATAGGCGCCGTTCGCCAGTACCTCCCTGTTGCCGATGACTTCCGGATCGCGTATTTCCACCCGCTTCTCCTCCTTGCGTCCTGTCTTTACCTCCGTTTTCCGGAACAGCAGGTTGTCCCCCTTTTCGCCTGTTTTTACCAGTACCAGGTAGCGTTCTCCCTGCTGCACCACCGCCTTCTCGGGAAGGTAAGGGCAGGTGTCCTGTCCGTGAGGATCTCCGCTTCAATGTACATCCCCTGAATAAAAGGAATATCTTTACTGTCCGGCCGGGCATAAACCTTCACCGTACGTGTTTTTTCATCGAGGCTTTTACCCACCAGATAAACGGTGGCCGAAAATATCTGCCGGTCGGCACCTGTAGTGTGGAATTCTACTTGCTGGCCCGGTCTGATCTTCATGACATCATTCTCGAAAACATTGAGTAGCAGGTGTATGAATGAGTGGTCAATGATCCTTACGATCACATCGGAGGGAGAGACATAGGATCCCAGTACAGTCTCCACCGACTCGACCACCCCTGAAAAAGGAGCATACAGGGAGATCTGCGGGGTCAGGTGGTTCTGTTCCACCTGATCTACCGGAATGTTCAGGAGCTTCAACTGTGCTCTGTAACCGTTCAGCCTGGCCCCGGCAACGGCATAATCGCTTTTTACTTTCTGAAAGTTCTTGATGGAGGCGATGTTGGCGTCGGACAAAGTCTTCTGTCGCTCATATTCTTTTTCAAGAT
>WFRO01000191.1 GCA_015486475.1 Bacteroidales bacterium | reverse complement strand
GGCTAAAGAATGCATCGCTTTGAGGATGATTTGATACTAATATATTTAATCATATGATGAAATATAATAACTAAGATGGCAAAAGTCGCGGTGGTGATACTGAACTGGAACGGCAGGGAATTGCTGGAACGTTTTGTGCCTTTGCTGGTTGAGCGTACGGGAGGGGAAGCTGAACTGATCGTGGCGGACAATGGTTCGCAGGATGATTCGGTGGCCTGGCTGGAGAAGCATTATCCGCAGGTACGGGTGATCGCCCTGGACCGAAACTATGGCTTTGCGGAGGGTTACAACCGGGCTCTGGAGCAGGTGGAGGCCGAACATTTTGTTCTCCTCAACTCGGATGTTGAGGTGGGGGAAGGGTGGCTGGAGCCGCTGGTGCAGTTCATGGAAGATCATCCCCGGGCCGGAGCCTGCATGCCGAAGATCCTCTCCCTGAAGGAACGGGACCGTTTTGAGTATGCAGGGGCCGCCGGCGGATTCATCGACCGGTACGGATATACGTTCTGCCGGGGTCGCATCTTCAATGTCATGGAGGAGGACCGGGGACAGTATGATACTGTGATACCGTTGTTCTGGGCCAGCGGGGCCTGCATGATGGTGCGGGCTACGGTATGGCGGGAGACGGGGGGGCTGGATCCCGACTTTTTTGCCCACATGGAAGAGATAGACCTCTGCTGGAGGATCCAGAGAGCCGGCTCAGGGATCTACGCTGTACCGGGATCACAGGTGTGGCATCAGGGCGGGGCCACGCTCGACGAGGCGGATCCCCGGAAAACCTATCTGAATTTCCGGAACAACCTTTTCCTTTTGTACAAGAACCTGCCTTCGTGGCGTTTGTTCAGCACCCTGACCGTGCGGCTGCTCCTCGACGGTGTGGCTGCCCTGAAGTTCCTTGCCGGTCTGGAATGGGGACACTTTGTGGCGGTATGGAAGGCCCATATCTCTTTCTGGCGGTCCCTGCCGGAGTTGAAAAAGAAAAGAGCTGCGATCCCGACGGATACCGGCGCCACACCTGCAGGGATCTATCCCCATACGATCGTGAGCCGCTTCTTTCTTCACGGGGAGAAGAAATTTTCTGAGCTCAAAGAGGTAGAAACTATGTTACAGGAAAATGCAACTACGTAGATAACTACGTAGTTAGCTACGTAGTTATGATCGTATAACAATCAATAATACAGCCTATAGCAGAGAAGTATGATCATTACTTTATTAAAAGTAGAGAAAAAGTAGTAAATTTCTGATCCGCGTAAAGACATTATCTCCGGTAAAAATGTGCTGCAAGGCAATATGATGAAGCTTTCTGTGTTATTTTTACACGCCCGGGGCCATCCCGTTTTCCGGATCTTCATGAGCACAATAAGATCACATAACAGTCTGTATTATATCATATTACTGTCTTTGTCAGGGATCATCTTCCTGTCATCCTGTAATAAGGAGCGTTATGTCACCGGTCCGGATGTCTCTTTGCAGTTTTCCCTCGACACCCTGTATTTTGATACGATCTTTACCACAGTTGGTTCAACCACCCGGTCGTTCACTGTGCACAATCCTTATGACCGTACCGTGAAGGTGGGGGAGATAAGACTGGGAGGCGGAGCCTCCTCTCCTTACCGCATCAATGTGGACGGAGTGCAGGGACCTGTGGTCAGGGATGTGGAGATCCTGCCGCATGACAGCCTGTATATCTTTGTGGAGGTGACCATCGATCCGCTGGGCAACAACATGCCCCTGCTGGTACAGGATTCTGTCCTTTTCCTTACAAACAACTCGGTGCAGGACATTGATCTGGTGGCGTGGGGACAGGATGTGCATCTGATCGATGGAGAGATCATCGGTACAGAGACGTGGCCGGCCGACAAGCCTTATCTGGTGGTGCACTCCATGATGGTGGATACCAATGCTGTGCTGACGGTCGAAAAGGGCGTGCTGGTGTACAGCCATTTCAATTCGACCATATATGTGGCAGGCCGTCTGGTGGTGGAGGGCACGGTGGAAGAGCCGGTCATATTCAGCGGCGACCGGCTGGAAGGAATGTATGATGATATCCCGGGGCAGTGGAGCGGCATCTACTTCCTCAACGGCAGCAGTGGCAACCGGCTGGAGCATGTGATCATCAAAAATGGCATATACGGTGTTCATCTGGGTAATTTTTATACCACGGATCCTCCGCCCGACCTGCATATCACCAATACGGTCATCGAGCACATGAACTGGGCGGGCATTTCCAGCGTGGGCGCTGCCATCGAAGCGGAGAACTGTGTCATCGCCGATTGCGGTTATTATGCGCTCACGCTTACCAGCGGAGGGGATTACCGGTTCATCCATTGCACGGTGGGTAATTACTGGAACTGGTCGAACCGCACCACCCCTTCGGTGGTGGTCAGTGATTACTATATTCTCAATGACACGGCCGTATTCAGGGGGGAGCTGAGGAGGGCTGAGTTCCTGAACACTATCCTCTATGGCGATAAGGAGGATGAGTTCGTGGTCGCTCCCTGGCAGGAGGGGGACACCCTCAATTTCCTGCTCGACCATGTATTGCTCAGGAAAAAAGAGGGGGAGGAGCCGCTGGATACGATGCATTATCATTCTGTCTGGCTCAATCATGATCCCGGGTTTGTGTCGGTATGGGATTATGACTTCCACCTCGATTCGCTGTCGTTTGCCCGTGACCGCGGTGCTCCCGTGTTCGGGCAGATGGTGCCTTACGACCTGGATGGTCATGACCGGATGGCCGACGGGAAACCCGATCCCGGGGCCTATGAATGGACAGACACAACCGGTGTGCGATGAAAAAAGGAGGGCAGGGCATACTGTTCTTTTGTGTTCTTATGCTGATCTTATGGCTGCCTGCCCGTACAGCGCACGGTCAGAGGAGTGTATCTCTACTTTTTTACAATACGGAAAACTTTTTTGATCCTTTCGACGACTCCCTCACGCTGGATGATGAGTTCACGCCTGCCGGCGATAAGCACTGGACCTTTGAGCGGTTCACGCAGAAAGCCGACCGCCTGTATAAATTGTTCATGGCTGCCGGTGAGCACCTCAACGGCTGGGATCCTCCTGCGATGATCGCCCTGGCTGAGGTGGAGAACGGTTATGTGTTGCATTACCTGTTGCAGGAGACGCCTTTTCAGAAATTCGATTATGG
>WFRO01000190.1 GCA_015486475.1 Bacteroidales bacterium | reverse complement strand
GTCACCGGCAATCCTTCGGGGATCACCTTGTCACCCGCCTCGAACCGTACCTCCCGGCATCCCTGCTCAAACTGTGCCATCTCGTCGGCATTGAGCACCTCGAGCGCCTCATAATGGATATGGCAATTGATACATTTTGTCACCCGGAAGATTTTTAGGGTAATATAGTTAAAAAATGTGATATATGCCACACCGGGTTATAGCATTTCGGACAGTGTTTTTTGTGTTTCCCTCTCCTGAAATACGTAAACTTACATAGACATAAAAACGAATGGTCATGAAAAAAGAGGTGATCTGTTTATTTGGATTTTATTGTGCCCTGGTGGGAGCATTTGGGATCCTGGCCCTGGTATTTTTTGGTTTTCTGGTGTGGGAGTTTCGTCTTTCTCCCTACGCTTTCTGGATCATGCTGGGCAGCGGCTTTGGCGTGGCGGCTGTGGTGGCCGGTTATTGCCTGGCCTGTAACTGCAGAAAGCTGGGAGGGAAGTGCGAAACGTGAAAGACAGGTGCATGGTGCAGGGTGCAGCCCGTCCGACTGGCGTCAGCCGGGCGGGGGTGCTGGGTGCTCCAC
Source organism: Bacteroidales bacterium (assembly GCA_015486475.1). GTDB lineage: Bacteria > Bacteroidota > Bacteroidia > Bacteroidales > VadinHA17 > DRPN01. Next base: position 3,920 of record WFRO01000190.1, on the reverse strand, counting down.
GCTATCTTTTCCCGTCCAATTGCTCCAGGTACATCCGGATATACTCCTCCCGTTTCCGGTAGCGGTACTGCATCACGAAACGGGGATGGGGGAGGGGGAGGAGATCCTGGAAGAAATGATGCTTGTCGTTCAGTTTTTTCAGAAATTTGAAGTTTTTGCCCTCTCCCACGCAATATGCCCTCTCCCTGTTGGCGCCGAAGTCCAGCTGGGCCTGCAGCGTTTCCACGATAAAAGGCGTTACGGCTTCCTGTAATTCCTTCAGGTCATAATAATTAAGGTTTCTGCCGTCTTTCACAAAGCCCAGCGGACAGACGGCCGTGATATAAAAATCCCCGTAAAATATTTCCGGTCCCCCGTAGGCGCGGATCATATCGTAGATGAATACGGAGGAGATCTCCTGTTTCTTGTCAAAGGGATTGGGGATGCCGCACTCTTTCTCCAGGCGGATGGGATCGGTGAAAGAGATGCCGGTGATGCCGGCGCCGAAACGGCCGGGATTGATCCCCAGCAGGAAGGTGCGGGGCGCCTCATCCGGATAGTATTGGGTGTAAAAAGCCTTTACCCCCTCCCGTACTTCCGGCCGGAGGTAGGGATTCATCACCTCTATCCCTTCAGGAAGGGGAACATCCAGAGACAAGCCGGTAAGGAAATGGATGATCTTTTCGCCGTAAGTCATGTCCAAATATAGTCGAAAAGTCGAAAAGTCAAAGAGTCTAAAAGTGTGAAAAGTATGAAAAGACGGAAGAGTCGAAGAGTCTAAAAGTCAAAGAGTCAAAAAGTATAAAAAGGTACAGGGTGTTGTGTAACCACTAACCACTAACCACTAACTACGAACTACGAACTACGAACCACGAACTACGAACTCGATACTCCTAACTCTGAACTGTGAACTGACATATTTTACGTAATAAATTCGTATAAAAAGGAACTTTTTTTATTTTTGGGCTTGATTTAGAACAATATAAAACTTAAAGACTGCTGAAATAATGGGAAAAGGAGACATCAAAACCAGGAGGGGCAAGTTGTACAGAGGCACTTATGGTGTGCGTCGCCCCAGGAAAAAGAGTAAATATGCGGCTCCTGCCGTGGATGAGGTAAAAGCAGAGCCTGAAGTGGCGGAAGCTGTGCCCGAAAAGAAGCCGGCTAAGCCCAAGGCTCCTGCCAAAAAGAAACCGGCTGCCAAAAAAACCACGACAAAGAAAACCGAAGCAAAGAAGGAAGTAAAAGAAGTGAAGGAAGTGAAAGAGGTGGTCGAAGAAAAAGCCACGGCAAAAAAAGCTCCGGCAAAAAAAACAACGGCAAAGAAGACCACAACGAAGAAAACGACCACTAAGAAGACCACCACCGCCAAGGCAACGGCCGCCAAAAAGACAAAAAAAGCAGAGCCGGCTGCCAAAAAGGATGAGGGATCCTCAAAGGAAACAAAAACAGAAAAATAACAAAGAGCCGGATCCGATTCCGGCTTTTTTTATACATCAGACAAGACGATCCCCGGCCTTTTATGTCTTTTCCCCGGATCCTGGTTTGTACATTCCTGCAGAAACCCTTTTGATCCTGTGACAGCATGCAATATCTGAACATTCTGGTTTTTCTATCAGGGGTGTTGTGGGTCCTTTTCTTCCTGTGGGTATCTCTGGTATCCCTGAGGGAGCAGGAGCCACGGGCCGCGGGGGTGTCTGTGCTGCTGGCCCTTGCCGGCGGGATCGTTTTCCTCCTGCCCGTCCTGCTGGTGCCCGGGAGTGTATGGATCGTTGTACTCTCTTTTGTCTTGGCAGCGGGAGTGATCCTGTTTTTCCTGCCTCCTCCGGTCCGGCGTGATCTTACGGATGCCACGCCTTCCGGCAGGATCGATGAGCGGGATGTCATGTTCTCAAGGCGTCTCCTGGTGCCGGGGAGCCGGCGGTATGAGGAATATTATGCACGTCATCCGGAACGTAAGGAAGTTGACGACCGTTTCCGGGAAAAGCCGGGGCTGTTGAGCCGTAAGGCGCTCTATTTTGATCCTCTCACCTTCCCGGCTGCCGATGCTTATTTCCGGACCATCGAATACCTGGCCCCGGCGATCGACGGGGAGCCTCATCCTGAGAAAACGAAGATCGATCCTGCGAGGATCACCCGTTATCTGAAAGATATGGCCGGCCTCATGGGCGCTCTGGAGAGCGGGGTGACGGAGATGCGCCCTTATCATTATTATCATACGCGGGGGCGGGAGCATAATTACGGGCAGCCTGTTACACCGGAGCATCGCTATGGTTTTGTCTTTACGGTCGAAATGGACCGGGAGATGATCAATACGGGTCCACGGGGTCCGGCCGTGATGGAATCGGCACGGCAATACCTGGAGGCGGCCCGTATTGCGGTGGCGATAGCACAGTATCTGCGGGAGTTGGGGTACGAGGCCCGCGCCCATATCGATGCCCATTACGAGGTGGTCTGTCCCCTCGTGGCCCGCGATGCCGGCCTGGGGGAGATAGGACGTATGGGACTGCTGATGACGCGGAAGACAGGACCCCGGGTGCGTATCGGCGTGGTCACCACCAATATGGAGCTGGTACCGGATCTGCGCAGGGAGGAGCCTGCGATGATCGATTTCTGCAACCGCTGTAAAAAATGTGCCGTGAACTGTCCGGCACAGGCCATTTCCCATGATCCCCCCGCCGTGATCAACGGTGTGCGACGCTGGCAGATCAACCAGGAAGCCTGTTATACCTTCTGGACCATCACCGGTACTGACTGCGGACGGTGTGTGGCGGTGTGTCCCTATTCCCATCCGGACAATCTGTTTCACCGGATGGTCCGCCGGGGGATACGCCACTCCCTGCTGATCAACCGTCTGGCATTACCCATGGATGAGCTGTTCTACGGGAAGAGACCTGCCCCGGGGAAGATCCCGCGATGGCTGGAGTACAAAAAAAGCAAATGATGTTGGGAAAAATGTTTTGTTTTTTTTAGTATTGCGCTTAATTTTTCAACCGGAAGAACTGCCCAACCTACATGAAAAACCTTTACCTGCTGCTTTTCTTATTTTTTTCGTTGTCTTTTATAAGTGCCGTTGATCAGCAGGATGGTACCACCCGGGTGCAGCCTGGGGAGAAAGCTCCTGACTTTACCGCTTATACCCTCGACGGGAAAAAGGTGAGATTGTCACAGCTGCGGGGCAAGGTGGTGCTGATCAATTTTTTTACGACCTGGTGCGGGCCCTGTCTCCGGGAGATGACGGAACTGGAAAAGGAGATCTGGCAGCCTTACAAGGACAAGGGGCTGGTGGTGCTGGCCATCGGCCGCGAGGAGACCAGCGACAAACTCGTTCCTTTCCGCGATGAGAAAAAACTCACTTTTGCCATCCTGCCTGATCCTGACAGAAAGATCTTCTCGCAGTTTGCCACCCAGTATATCCCCCGCAATTTCCTGATAGACCGGAAGGGCCGGCTGATATACAGCAACATCGGTTATACGCGTGAGGGCTTTGCCTCGCTCAGGGAGCATGTTCGCGAGGCTTTGGGTGACTGAATGAACAGTCCCATTTCCCCTGCAAGGTTGGATATTCCAATGCTTCTTTCAGCATCGCCAGGAACTTTTTTCTGGGGATCTCCCGTGCGCCCAAGCTGCGGAGGTGGGGGGTAGGCAGCTGGGCATCGATAAAATGAAATCCCTTTTTTTCCGTACTCCACAAGATCAATTGACAGAGTGCTGCCTTGGAGGCATCCCGCATCAGGTGGAACATCGATTCACCGAAAAAAGCACGGCCCAGGGAAACCCCGTAGAGTCCCCCCACCAGTTGTCCTTTGTGCCAGATCTCCTTTTCCAGTTCCGTCATCTCCCGGAGACAGGGCCCGCACCAGGTCGTAAAAAAATTGATCAGCACCACCCTGCCCTGCAGCTGTGACAATCTTACCTTTTTCCCGTCGAGGGTATAAGCG
>WFRO01000189.1 GCA_015486475.1 Bacteroidales bacterium | reverse complement strand
GGCGTGGACTATTATGTGAAATAGTAGAGACGCACGGCCGTGCGTCTTTACACGTATTTTCAGATCATTCCTTTCCTCGTCCGACGTAGCTGGTTCCTGAGTAGCCGCAGGCGTACCGAAGGACTGCGTCGTCTGCGTGAAACCTATTAACAATTCAAAAATCAATAATCAGAAATCATTATTCCCTTCTATGGCTGTGGGGAGCATGAGGGATAGAATGTGTTGGTTTTTATGCCGCCTTTCTGAAATTGAGAGGGAAAGTTACCGCCACCTTTTCCTGCTCAGGCATTCGATCAGCTCCTTTTCCTCTTTGTCCACGGCGATAAAGTTGGGCCCCAGGAAATCTTCGTACTTGAAATCATATTTTCTGAATTCAACGGTCTTCGGGAAGATCTTTCCCACAATGTATCCGTGATCCCCAAAAAGATTGTAGAAATCGATGAGCAGATGCTTGGTGGTGATGTTGATATAGCCATACTCGAACTGGACGGCCCTGATCTTTTTATGCTTCAGCGCCTCTTCAAAGCCGAGGAGGGCGTCATACTCCGCTCCTTCCAGGTCCAGCTTGAGGAGATCGACCTTGTCGATCTGCTGCTCCCGGAGAAAATCATCTCCCCGGATCAGTTCTATCGTCTGCACCCCTGTGGTCTCATAAGGAATACCCTGGATGTCGAACAGGGAAGAATGGGTGTCGGAGGGAAAAAGACGGATCTCTTTGGTGCAATTCTCCGAGTAAAGTCCTTTGTTCACCGGGATGATCTCCGGATAGGCCCCGATATTATCTTTCAGTTTTCCGAAGGTGGCAGCTACCGGCTCAAAAGCATAGATCCTGCAGTCGGGACTGTATTGCCGGAACATCAGACTGTAATTGCCGACATTGGCACCGCCGTCGATCATCACCCCCGGATGAAAGGCAGCGATCTTTTTCTGGACAGTGAGCTCGCCGTTGCTGTGTATGTTATGGTTTCTGTTTTCGTAAAGTCTGTTCAGTGATCTCCCGAAACCGGCCAGCGGCTTGAAGAAAAAGTTGTGTGTATTCCTTTTGAAGATCCTCTTCAGTATTTTCATTGTTTTCTTTCTGAAAATGTTTTACAATGGTCTTTCAGATGCCACAATAAGCGGAATATAAAAAGGGTATCAGTTCATGCTTACCGGTATGTCTTTGCTTTTGGCTGTGGTTGCAATTGCATCTTTGATCTCCTGAATGACCGAATATTCCAGGCTGGAGAGGGGCAGGGTCAGGGAGGTACCGTCTTTTTTTGTAAGGATAAAATTGGCCGGCTTGTATGCTATCGAGATGATACTGTTCCAGTCAATCTGCTGCTCTTTGTCAAAGACACCGGGCTTGATCTTTATGGCCTCGTCATCGATCTCAATAAAAGCTTTGCCGAACAGTCTCTCCATAGGATATCCCAGCCCGTAGATGGTCTGGGAGATGCCGTTCTGGATCATCAGGACGATGAAGATCCAGTCGGTGGTGGTGAAGGGATGATGGGTACGCCAGCGAATAATGATCCACAGGATCGCAATGGCATAAAGCGCATAGCCCAGCAGCAGCGAGGTCCTGGATCTTTCTCTTTTCAGAAGGTCTTTTTTGTAGTCCATGGCCTACAGGTGCAGGTAAGTTATTTTATGATCAGTTTTTGTGTGCTGACACCCTGATCACTTTCAAGTTGCAGGAGATAGATCCCGGGAGTGATGCCATTGAGATCATACTGCCGGGCATGACTCCCGGGGAGTGAGATACCATCCTCCAGAACCTTTACCACTTTACCTGAAACATTGTATAGTTTTATTTTTATCCGACCCGCTTCCGGCAGATGATAACGGAGGGTGAATGATCCGCTGGCAGGATTGGGCGAGATCTTTAAATTCAGCCCATCCTCTTTCCGGGGTCCCGCAACGGCTGTGTAATCTTTCAGTTGCACAACAAAGTAGTTTACCGAATATTTTTTCACGCCGGTTTCTATGGCGTTGTTGGTGACAGGTTGTCCGTAAGGAGCGATCGCATAATATTCTCTCGGTCCGTATAACTCGCCGTCGGGGGAGGTTAAGCCGTTGATCCAGACCTTCCGGGAAGAGAGAGTATCTGTGGAGAGTTCGTACCGGTAAACGGTGTCGCCCAGGGTGTAGCCGGGAATGTTGATGGTGACGCTTTTAGGGGATGAGGTTTCATTGATCACTATTATGCCGGCGTGATCGTTGGAGAAGCGGGTGGAGTATAT
>WFRO01000188.1 GCA_015486475.1 Bacteroidales bacterium | reverse complement strand
TCGCTGCGCTCCTCACGGACCCTTTTGGAGGCCCCCTCCAACCCCCGAAAGCCGTATACCTGCGGTATTGACCGGCTTTTCCCGTCCTGCCCCGTCCGCAAGCGGCCGGTCAGGACAAAAAAAGCCGCTTCCTGACGGAAACGGCTTTCGGGGGTTGGGTGGAAGATGGGACTCGAACCCACGACTCCTGGAACCACAATCCAGTGCTCTAACCAACTGAGCTACATCCACCGTATATCACAGTAAAAGAACATACTCTTTTAGGGCATGCAAAGATAAGGATAATTTTATTTTTCAAAAAATAATCATCCTGCTTAAAAGATGCGGTGGAAGTTTTTCATGTCCCTGCATTTTACAGATTGAATTATTCTTAGTATTTTACACTTGTGAAACGAGATAACCACTTCTTCGCATGAATATTAACTCAAAACCTTTTCACCTATGGCACTTTCACGCAGAAATTTCTTACGCAACGCTGTTCTGACGGGCGCCGGGGCAGCGCTGGCCCCTTCCCTCCTCAGCTCCTGCACGGCCGGCACCGGTCTTTTTTTCAAGATCTCCCTGGCTCAGTGGTCGCTCCACAGGGCTTTTTTCGGGGAACCTATTCACTGGGAACTCCTGCAGACGGATCCGGATGCGATCCTGCAGGGGAAACTGGACCCTCTCGATTTCCCGGTCATCGCCCGCCGCGATTACGGCATTGATGCGGTGGAGTATGTGAACACCTTTTATTTTTCCAAAGCCCGTGACAAGAAATACCTGACGGAGCTGAAAAAACGCAGTGAGGGCGAGGGCGTTTACAACAACCTGATCATGTGTGATGCCGAAGGCAATCTCGGCGACCCGGATCCGGAGAAGAGGCAGCAGGCGGTGGAGAACCATTACAAATGGGTGGAAGCAGCCGCTTTCCTGGGATGCCGGCACATACGGGTGAATGCCCGCAGCCAGGGCAGCTGGGATGAGCAGATGAAACTGGCTGCTGACGGTCTCAGGAAACTATGTGAGTATGCGGATCCATACAATATCAATATACTGGTGGAGAATCACGGGGGGCTCTCCAGCAACGGCGAGTGGCTGACGGGAGTGATGAAGATGGTGGATCATCCCCGCATCGGGACGCTGCCGGATTTCGGGAACTTCCGCGTCAGCGAAACTGAAACCTACGACCGCTACAAAGGAGTGAAGGAGATGATGCCCTGGGCCAAAGGGGTCAGTGCCAAAACGCATGACTTCGATGCAAAGGGCAATGAGAAGGATATGGATTATTACAGGTTGCTCAAGATCGTTAAGGACGCCGGATACCGGGATTATATCGGTATAGAGTATGAAGGGGACCGGCTGAGTGAGGATGCAGGGATACGGGCCACAAAAGCGCTGCTGGAAAGAACGGGTGCGAGGCTGAGCTGATGCTTTTCAGGTGGGGAGGTCCGGGAGGCAGATTATCCGGGACGGCCGTGGAAATTCTATCCCGGGAAAGATTTTCCGGGATAGGCATGTATTTTGCATGGCTTTTAAATTAAATGCACTTTTGCAAAAAATCCTGCGTTGAAGTTTCCAAAGCTGCTAAATAATATTTCAGGGCTCCAGCTGTACCAGATCATGCGGTTCAGCGCCTTCCTGTTCATCAGCATTATCTTCACGAAGATAGGTCTCAGTAAGCATGACATCGGTCTTTTTGAGGTGTTCATGTTCATCGCCAGCATCGTCAGCTTTTTCTGGGTGAGCGGTCTGGTGCAGTCGTTCCTGCCCCTTTATCACAGCAACCATACGTATGATGTAACGGGGGAGCACGACGAAGAAAAATCACCCGAGATCTTCAATGCTTTCCTGTTATTGTCATTTTTTAGTTTTGTAGCGTTCGTTTTCGGGCTGATCATCAAGCACAATTTCTCGGTCTTTCACATCCATGGCAACGTGCCTTTTTTCAATTTGCTGCTGTTGTATGTCCTGCTCAGCAACCCCACGATCCTGGTGGAATACATCTATCTTCTGAAGAACAAGCCGGAGATGATCGTGCGTTACGGTGCGATCACCTATCTGATACAGCTGGCTATCGTGACCCTGCCGGTGGTTTTCGGCAAGCCGATCATCTGGGCCATCTATGGCATGCTGGCGACGGTGATTATGCGCTTTGTCTGGCTGGGGGTGTTGCTGGTACGCTATGCCGAATTCCGTATATCCGTTCCTTTCATGCGGGAGCATCTCTCGCTGGGGGCTCCGTTGATCCTGAGCACCCTGCTCAGCGGATCGGCCCAGTACCTTGACGGGGTGATCGTCACCAGCAAGTTCTCGGCCGATACTTTTGCCGTTTTCCGTTACGGGGCCAAGGAGCTGCCTCTCACCCTCATGCTGGCGGCCGGTCTGAGCAATGCCATGCTGCCCGAGTTTGGCCGGAAAGACCGGTTCAGGGAAAATCTGAGGAAACTGCGGCACAAGTCCATGCGCCTGATGAACACCCTTTTTCCCCTCTCTATCGTCATCATGCTCTTCAGCCGCTGGCTCTACGTGCATATCTTTACGCCAGCCTTCATCCGCAGTGCCGATGTTTTCATGGTCTACCTGATGCTGATCATCCCGCGTCTCGTTTTCCCACAGACGATCCTCATCGGGGAGAAGAAGACCCGGGTCGTGCTGGTAGCCTCTTTCGTAGGTATCATCTTCAATATAATCCTGAGTCTCTACCTGCTGCAGTTCTACAATGTGGTGGGTATTGCCCTGGCCACGGTCGTCGTCTTTATCTTTGAGAAGGGTCTCCTGATCTTTTACCTTTATGTGAAAGAAGGAATATCTCCGGGGCAATACATTCCCGTGAAGCATGTGCTCGCCTGGTCGGCGCTGATCATCCTGGAATTTATTCTGATCGACCACCGTATCATCAATCTGGTATAGATTTTGTTTGCTTCCTGTCCCACCCTCGCGGGAGGGTGCAGAATTCGAATGAAACTTATATCTTTGCAGGATCAATTTATCAATAAAAAATGGACTATGAACACAGTAGCAGCGAGCGGCAATCCCGCTCTCAATGAGAAGGTTTTTAAGAAATATGCGGCAGGTGCCGACCGGGAAGTGATGACGGTCGGCGGGACGATCAACAAGACTTTCCTTTTGTTCTTATTGCTCGTCGCCTCGGCAGCCTGGGTATGGAACCGGTTTGAGACCACCGGTGCCGGTACGGGTCTGATGTGGGTTGGATTCATCGGCGGTTTTATCTTTGCGATGATCACCGCGTTTAAAGTGCAATGGTCGCCTTATACAGCGCCGGTATATGCCGTCTTTGAGGGGTTGGCCCTGGGAGGGCTCTCCGCTTTTTTTGAGGC
>WFRO01000187.1 GCA_015486475.1 Bacteroidales bacterium | reverse complement strand
AGCGATTTGTTGTACACCTGTGCGGTGTCGATACACTGCTGCAGCGTCCATACCTGTGCCTGTAACGGGACGGTCAGAAGGACCGTGATCACTACCAGCAAAAGAAATTTCAGTTTATGAGTATTAACTAACATAAGGCTTGAATTTTTTGTGTTTAATATGTTTTGTTCCGAGCCGGATAAGGCTTTATGGAATATCTGATCTTATTTGGGAAAAGGACCGGGTCTGGATAGGGTCGTTGTGAATAAGATATGTCATAGTGAATATTAACTAACTATTATATTAAAAAAATTATTTTTTCAGGATCCGGTTCAGTCCTTCAAACATTTTCCGGCTTTCCACGATCAGGTTATGGTGTTGATCCTGCAGGTCCCACATCTTTATAAGGAGCCGGATCGAGCCCAGCAGGATGATCGTGAGGTAATGGCTGTCGATGTCGTTCCGGATCTCACCTTTTTTTTGCCCTTCCCGAATGATCTTCTCCACATTCTTCTCATTGTTGTTCATGATCTTGATGATGTGTTCTTTCAGCGCTTCATCACCTTTGAAATACTCTTCGGAGAAGATGACGGAGATACGGTAAGGACGCTCGATAAAGATCTCTATGATCCGGGAAAAGAACATTTCCAGTTTTCTGAGCGAGGGGATGTCCAGCCCCGCCAGCTCATAGCTGATCGCCTGTGTCATGGCCTCGAAGTTTCTCAGGATCTCGATCAGGATGTCGGTTTTGCTTTCGAAATGACGGTAGATCGCCGGTTCGGAGATGCCGATCTCATGGGACAGGTTTTTAATGGTCAGTCCCTGGATCCCTTTGGTCGCAAGGATCCTGATCGATTTGTCAATGATCTCCTGTTGTCTTTCAGAAAGCATAAAAAATATTTTACGTTGCAAAACAGGGCACAAAGGTAGTTAATGTTCACTAACATGCAAATTTATTTTGAGAAAATTTTGAATGTGAGGAGGGGGGAAGGGGGGTAAGCTCGAAGCGCGATGCTCGATGCTTGAAGTTCGAAGGGGTGCAGGGTACAGGGTGCCCGCCTTCGCCATCCTTCGATACGCCTGGCGGCTACTCAGGAACCGGCTACGGCGGGTAAACTGGATGCTGGCTTCGCCCGCACGCTGTCGCTGAAGCTTTAGCGCAGGCGCCCGAAGCCGCAGGCGGAGGCGGGATGCTGGGTGGAATGCATGAAGCACAGAGCTCAGGGCTCAGGGGGCCTGGTACAGGATTGCGGATCGCCTCATCGCATTATCGCATTATCGCTTCATCGATCATTTCCCACTTTTTCCACTCTTCGACCCTTGGACTTTTGACCTTCGACCTGCCTCTTTCTTCAACCCCGCTGGGGTCCGGGAAGTGTGAAGTACTTAGAGGTTGGAGTGTGGAGTTGAAATAGTTAAAAGTTAAAAGTGAACTAGAGTTAAAAGTTGGTGGTTACCCAGCACCCCCGTCCGACTGGCGTCAGCCGGGCGGGCAGCACCTAGCACCTAGCACCTTGTACCCAGTACCTTTTCCCACTCTTCCCACTTTTCCTACTTTTCGACTTTTTGACTTTTCGACCTTCGACCTTCATCTTTCTTTCATCCAGTTCACCAGCCCTTTCTTGTTGATGATCTCCATGAGCTTGTCCGGCAGGGGGGCGAAGGAGATCTTCCTGTCGCCGATGGTCACGGTGCCGCCGTTGAGGTCAACCGATACCTTGTCGCCAGGCTGATAGGCTTCCACGGCTTCGGGCAGGACGATGAGCGGGAGGCCCTGGTTGACGGCCGAGCGGAAGAAGATGCGGTTGACAGACCGGACGATGACGGCTGTCACACCGGCGCGGGCCAGTCCTACCGAGGGATGCTCGCGTGAGCTGCCGCAGCCGAAGTTCTCCCCGGCGATGATCACATCACCCTTCTGTACGTTGGGGGCAAAATTGGGGTCGAAGCCGGCGAAGAGATGCGGCAGGATGGCGTCGGCGTCGGAGCTGAGGATCTTGTAGGTGAGGTTGCCGGCGAACATCTGGTCGGTGTTGAGGTCATTGACGTCCTTGTAGTTCCACACGCCGTGGATGCGGCGCAGCTCGCCTTCCGGGATGGTGAGGGTGGGGGAGGGTTCCCGCTTATAGGGGAACACCTCTTTCCCCGGCACGGTCCGCGGGTCGGTGATGACGCCTGTCACGGCCGAGACGGCCACGGCTGCCGGCGAGGCCAGGTAGATGGAGGCGTTCTTGTTGCCCATGCGGCCGAGGAAGTTGCGGTTGGCTGTGGAGATGACGTTGTAGCCGTCGGCGGGGATGCCCTGTCCTGTCCCCAGACAGGGGCCGCAGGAGGGCGAGAGGATGTTGGCGCCGGCCTCGACGAGTGTCTCGATGGTGCCGTCCTTCATGGCCTCCAGGTAGATCTCGCGCGAGGCGGGGGAGACAAGCAACTGGAAGCCTTCTTTGATCTTTTTGCCTTTGAGGTAGCGGGCGGCCAGCTGCAGGTCGTCGAGGCGGCCGTTGGTGCAGGTGCCTATGAGCCCTTCGTTGAGGGGGGTGCCGGCCACCTCGGCCAGCGCCCGTACATTGTCCACCTGGTGGGGGGCGGCCACCAACGGGTAGAGGCTGCTCAGGTCGATCTCCAGCTCCCGCACATACCGGGCGCCTTCGTCGGCCCGGACGCCTGCGATCTCTTTCTCACCGTAGAAAGCGGCCAGCACCTCGTCGGGCGGGAAGACAGCGTTCTTGGCGCCCATCTCCGAGGCCAGGTTGGCCAGGGTCATGCGTTCGGAGATGCTGAGGGTCTTCACACCGGGGCCGTGGTATTCAATGGAGAGGTAGTTGGCGCCGGCCGAGCCGATCATGCCGATGATCCACAGAGAGAGGTCCTTGGCGAAGACCCCTTCGGGCAGGCGGCCGCGGAGGGTGATCTTCAGCGACTCCGGCACCCGGAACCAGGTCTCGCCGCGGCGCCAGATGCCGGCGGTCTCGGTGCGGTCGATGCCGGCGGCCAGGGCGTTGAAAGCCCCTGCCGTGCAGGTGTGGCTGTCGCTGCCCACGATGATCATGCCCGGCCGGGCATGGTACGACATGATCTGGTGGCAGATGCCGCGGCCCGCATCGTAGAACATCCGGATGCCCTGCTCCTTCACCATGTCGCGGATGGCCTGGTACTGCGTGGCCAGCGCCGCACTCGTAGGAGGAGCGTTGTGATCAAGCACCACCAGCAGGCGCTCAGGACGGGCGATACGCCCACCGTTCATCTTTTGGAAGGTCTTGTAGATACTGGCGGTGTTGTCGTGCGAGAGGACGATGTCCGGCTCCCGGAAGACGATGCTCCCCGCCGGCGCCCCCAGGATCTTCTCTGCGAAAGTTCTCGGTTCAGCGTTCATAGTTCACAGTTCTCAGTTCACAGTTCTCAGTTTCTGTTCATCGTTCATCCTTCAAAACAAACCTCCGTTCTGATAGATCTCCATTTGCACCTCCGAGAAAGGATGCACCTGTCCTTTTTTCCCGTTGCGCAGGTTTTCCACCTCGCCGGTCTGCAGGTTGAGGCGGATGGTGTCGCCCTGCCGTATCTCCAGACCGCTGAGGTCGTCGTAGGTAAGCACGGGGAAGGCGGCGTTGATGGCGTTGCGTTCGTAGATGGCGCCGAAAGAGCGGGCCAGGATGGCCTGCACGCCCAGGCTCTTGAAGCAGTCCACGGCCTGCTGACGCGAGCTGCCGGCGCCGAAGTTCTTGCCGGTGATCACGATGTCGCCCGGCCGGGCCTCTTTGGCAAAATGCTCGTATCCCTCCAGGTTGTCGAAGGTGTACTGCCCCATCTCGCTGATGTCGGTGACGGTGAGGTAACGGTTGTGGAAGATCATGTCGGTGTCGATGTTGTCGCGGTCGATGATCCATACGCGTCCCTCCAGCACCACCGGCAGGTCATGGGGTTTTGCTTTCTTCTTCGCCCGGCTTATCCGTTCCTCCCGCTCCTCATGGTCGAAGGTGGCCGGCTGGTCGGGGATATCGTCGGGGGTGGTGATATATCCGGCCACGGCCGAGGCGGCCACCACGGCGGGGGAGGCCAGGTACACCTCGCCCTTGCCCTGTTTGCCGGGGAAGTTGCGGTTGCCCGTGCTGATGGTGATCTCGCCCGGGCCGTTCTGTCCCACCTGCCCGGCGGCACAGCCTGCACAGCCGGCGTTGGAGACCAGCGCCCCGGCCTCCTTGAACACTTTCAGCAGCCCTTCCTCGAGGCACTGCATCCACACCTTGTCGGTGGTGGGGACGATCTTCAGCACCACGCCGGGCGCCACATGGCGACCCCGCAGGATGTCCGCCACCACGCGCATGTCCTCGATGCGGCCGTTGGTGCAGCTGCCTACGAAAGCCGAGTCGATCTTGATCTTCTTCACCTCATCAATGGGCACCGTATCGTGGGGCTTGCCGGGGCGCGAGACGCGCGTGACGAACTCCCCGGCGTTGAGTTCTATGACCCGCTCGTAACGGGCATCCTCGTCGGCATATACCGGTGTGATCTTCTTGCCGGCCCGTGTCTCGCAGTAGCTGAGCACCTCCCGGTTAGGCGGGAAGAGGATGGTGATGGCGCCCATCTCGGTGGCCATCGAGGCGATGGTGATGCGGTCGTTGAGGTGCAGCCGGTCGGTCACCTCGCCGTACATCTCCACCGAATATCCCAGCAGTTCGTTGGCGCCGAAGCGCGCCAGCAGGTTGAGCACCACCTCCTTGGCGGTGATACCGGCGGGGATGTTGCCGCGCAGGATCAGCTTCACCGACGGCGGCACCTTGAACCACACCTTGCCGCGGGCCCAGGCGGCGGCGATGTCCTTGTCGCCCATGCCCTGGCCGAAAGCGCCCACGGCCCCGAGGATATTGGCATGCGAGTCGGTGGAGATGGCGGTCACCCCCGGATAGACCAGTCCCTCGTCGATGAGCAGGTGGGTGCCGATGCCGGAGTTGATATCATACACTTTGATGCCATGCTTGCGCGCATAGATGCGGCAGATCTGCTGGTTGGTGGCGTATTTCTGGTCCGACCCGGTAGGGTTGGTGTCGAAGGTGAAGAAAGTGCGGGAGGGATCCTCCAGAGTGAGACCGTTCTCCTCCATGTTCTTCACCACATTGGCACCACCGAAATCCCGTGCCACCCGCACGTCGATGAACACATCGACGATCTTGCCGGGGGTTACCTTTTCCCTGCCGGCATGGGCCGCCAGGATCTTCTCAATGATCGTCATTCCCATAGCAAAACATTTTCCTCAAAGATACGAAAAATGTATATGTATGCTATGCGGAGATCACGCTCATTTCAACCGGAAGCAGGCAGGAAAACCTCACTCTTTCCAGGGTACCAGGGGCGAATGGTAGAAGTTGATGCCCATGGCCTCAAAGCGGGGGGCGAAGTTGCCCAGCCGCACTTTGTAGTCGTTCCAGTCGCGCCGTGCCGGCTCCGACCATCCGATCTCGGCGTGGCCTGCCAGCCGCGGGAAGACCATGTACTCCAGGTCTTTCATGTTGGTGATGGTCTCGGTCCACAGGGGTGACTCCACGCCCACCACCTGTTCGCGGCCGATGCCGGGCACCAGCGTGGCGGGATCCCAGATATAGGCGCTGTCCACCCCTACATAACCGGCCCAGTGGAGCCCCAGAGTGGTGGTGGAGTCGTACTGCATATCCAGATAGGCTTTGTTGGCGGGCGACATGATCACACGGGCGCCTTTCCCGACGGCCCTTTTGGCGTTGTCTGCCCGGGCCCAGAACTGAACGATGGTATTCGGCTGGGGGGTGGCGTTGGAGATCTCATCCCATCCGATGACCTGCTTGCCATGCCGGGCTACGATCTCCTGTGCCCTGTTGATGAAGGGGATGTACTCTTCCATGGGGGTTACGTGCGACTCGTCGCCACCGATATGGAACCAGGGGCCCGGCGTCATGGCCGAGATCTCGCCGATGACATCATCCAGAAATTTGTAGACCACCTCTTTTTTCGTGCAGAGGGTGCTGAACCCCACGTTGGTGCCGGTGTAGAGATCGCGGGCTTTACCGTCACAGTTGAGCTCTGCGTAGGAGGCCAGGGCGGCGTTGGTATGCCCCGGCATGTCGATCTCGGGAATGATGGTGATGTAGCGGCTGGCAGCATAAGCCACGAGGTCCTTGTACTGTTCCTGCGTGTAATAACCTCCTTTGTCGCCACCTACCTCGGTGCTGCCGCCCACTTCGGTGAGTTTGGGCCACGACTTGATCTCTATGCGCCATCCCTGGTCATCGGAGAGATGCAGGTGCAGCCGGTTGAGCTTGAAGAGCGCCATCTCGTCGATGATCTTTTTCACATCATCCGGAGGAAAGAAATGGCGGGATACATCCAGCATGAAGCCCCTGTAGCTGTACAGAGGGGCATCCGTGATGGTCCCGGCGGGCACGAGCCACGGTCCTTCCTGGACGGTCTTTTTCTCTATGGCCGGCGGCAGCAGCTGCCGCAGCGTCTGCACGCCGTAAAAGATGCCGGCCGGGGTGTTGGCCTTGATGTGGATGCGGCGCCGTGTCACGGACAGCTCATAACCCTCTTTCCCCAGATCGGGATCATCGTTGGTCAGCGTCAGCCGGATATCCCCTCCGGGGGTGAGGCGTGAAGTGGTTTTTACTTTGAATTCGATGCCCGTGGCAGGCTTCAACAATCCGGCCAGGTAATGGCCCAGGGCCAGCAACTGTTCGTTGTCTTTGTCCACAGCGATGACCGTCTTTTTCTTCAGCATAAAAGCTCCCTCCTGCGGTGTGATCGTCCCGGGAAGCGGTATGAGGCACTTCTCGGCCATGTTCTGCTCCGGCACCTCATGCCGGCAGGCGATGATCACGGCTGCCGCCACCAGTACGAGCGATGCAATACCCAGGATCTTTCTCATGATCTTCTTATCGTAATTCATGGATCTTCGTTGTTTTTAAGGTTTAACATTAATAACCTACATGCACTGCAAATATTGTGCTATTCTCTCCGGAGTGGGAAAATTTTTTGAAGATCATCTTTTTATGAAAATTCACAGTCCTCAAAAAATAGGTATTTAAATATCTATTTTAATAGGTAGTTAAATAGGTATTTAAATAGGTAGATGGAAGATTGGAATGATGGATTAATGGAAGGATGGAAGAATGGGAGATGGAATGAAGGAATAATGGAAAGATGGAAAGATGGAAAGATGGAATGATGGAGAGAGCAAATAACTCGATACCCGATACTCAAAACTCGTAACTCCACACTCCACACTCCACACTTCTCTTATCCCTTTATCTCCAGCCCGTCATATCCCAGAAAGACATTAGCCGGCAGCTCTGCCTGCACCTCCCGGTGGAAGCCCATGAGGTGGGACATGTGGGTGAGCCAGGCTTTTTCCGGGCGGAGAGTGTCGATGATCTCCAGGGCCTCCTCAAGGGTGAAGTGGGTGAGGTGGTGCTTTTTTCGCAGGGCGTTGAGGATGAGGTAACGGGTACCCCGGATCTTCTCCAGCGATGCCGGGGGGATGCTTTTGGCATCGGTGATGTAGGTGAAGTCGCCGAAGCGGAAGCCGTAGATGGGCAGGCGGTAATGATACACCCGGATGGGGGTGAAGGTGAGACCGTTCACATGGAAGTCCTCACCGTCAATGGTGTGCAGGCTGACCTGCGGGATGCCGGGATACTTGTATTCGGCAAAGACATAGGCGAACTCGCGGCGCAGGGCATGCTGCACCCTGGGCTCGGCCCAGATATCCATGGGCTTCTTCTGGATGAAGTTGTAAGCCCGTATGTCGTCCATGCCGGCAATGTGGTCTTTGTGCTCATGGGTGAAGAGGATGGCATCGAGGTGCAGGACGTTCTCGCGCAGCATCTGCTGCCGGAAATCGGGCCCCGAGTCGATCACCACGGTGACCCCGTCACTCTCCACCAGCAGCGACGAGCGCAGCCGTTTGTCATGCGGGTCGTCCGAATGACAAA
Organism: Bacteroidales bacterium; assembly: GCA_015486475.1. Classification (GTDB taxonomy): domain Bacteria; phylum Bacteroidota; class Bacteroidia; order Bacteroidales; family VadinHA17; genus DRPN01. The sequence goes on along the minus strand of WFRO01000187.1, from coordinate 3,989 downwards.
CAGGGCAGGGACAGGCGATCACCGGCACCCCCTGCGAGGTGCCCGTACCCAGGAAAGTGACTTTTACCATGGTCCGTGTTTATGGTTGCAAAGGTAAGAAAATAGTCGGGCCGTTGTGTGTCACAGGAGGGTGCAGCAACGTGCCCGCAGGGTCAGGAAGGTCTTCCCAGGATGTAGATGACCGGTTGTTTGCCGGGGCGGGGCATTTCTTTTTTCCACTCCCGGATGGTGCGGGTGTGTATCCATTCCTTTTCGGTGGTGAGGGAGGCGGCGAGGCAGAGGAGGGTGTCGTCGCGGCAGGTGGCCAGCAGGTCTACTACGAGGTGGTCATTGCGGTAAGGGGTCTCGATGAAGATCTGGGAGGCGCCGCTGCGGTAGCTCTCCTGCTCGATCCTGCGGATGGCTCTGATCCTTTGTTGCCGTTCTTTGGGGAGATATCCCAGGAAAGTGAAGTATTGGCCGTTGAGGCCCGAGGCCATGAGGGCCAGGAAGATCGACGAGGGGCCCGTCAGGGGCGCCACACGCACACCGTGGCGGTGACAGAGAGCCACGAGGATATTTCCCGGATCGGCCACGCCGGGCAGCCCTGCCTCGGAGAGGAGACCGGCCTCCCCCTCCTGCAGCAGCTCCTGCAGCAGGGTTTCCGCCTCTGCCGGGGAGGTGTGCTCGCTGAGCTCCCGGAAACGAAGGGCTGAGATGTCTCCGCTATATCCTGTGCTTTTGAGATAACGGCGGGCGGTGCGCAGGTCTTCGGCAAAGAAAAGATGCAGGCTGTGCAGCCGTTCGATCACCCGGCGCGGAAGATAGAGATCCGCGTCCGTGGCCCCCAGCGTGCTGGGAAGGAGATAGAGGGTCGGTTCCATGAAGTAAAAATAAAAAATCCCGGTGGAATAATGGAATAATGGAATGATGGATTGATGGAGGGAGCAAATAACTCGATACCCGATACCCGAAACTCCCAACTCGATACTCGAAACTTGTTCCCATCCTATTCTATAACATTTTATCTTCATCGAATAATCATTACATTTGAGACCACACCAAACCCTAAACGATCATGTCAGTTGATATGCGCGAAGTGACCACCCCTGCCGATGCCAAACAATTCGTGCAGGTGCAGTTTGATATTTACCAGGGCAATCCTTACTGGGTTCCGCCCATGATCTCCGACGAGCGCAAGTCGCTCGATCCGCAGCAAAACCCGGCCTGGGAGTTCTGTGATGCGAAGTTCTGGCTGGCCTTTAAAGACGGGAAATGTGTGGGACGCATCGGGGCGATCATCAACAAGCCATACAATGAGAAAGTAGGGGAGAAGCTGGGGCGCATCAACCGCCTGGAATTCTTTGATGATGCGGAGGTATTCGATGCATTGCTGGAGCAGGCCCTCTCCTGGTTACGGGAAAAAGGGATGGAAAAAGTGCATGGTCCGCTGGGTTTTACCAATCTGGACACCCAGGGGCTGCTCATCGAGGGGTTCGACTATCTGCAGTCGGTGGCTTCGGTGTATCACCATCCCTACTACAAGGAGCATTTTGAGCGGGCCGGTTTTGAGAAGGAGCGCGACTGGGTGGAGTTCCGTCTTACCCTCACCGACCGGCCGGTGAACAAGGCCAAACGGGGCGCCGAGCTGATCATCAAACGTTATGGCTTTGAAGTGGTTCGCTTTAAGAACAGGGAGGAGCTGAAACCTTACGGAAAAAAAGTGTTTGATGTTCTCAACGATGCTTTTCAGGACCTGCCTTATGTGACAAGGTTCAGCGATAAGATGACGGACTATTATGAAAAAAAATATTTCAGCATCCTCAATCCCAGGTATGTCCGGGTGGTCAAGGACGGGGAAAAAATGATCGGTTTTGTGGTGGGTATGCCCTCCCTCTCGGAGGCCATGCAGAAGGCGGGTGGCAGGCTGTTGCCTTTCGGCTGGTGGCATATCATGAAAGCCCTGAAACATCCGAAGGTGATCGATACCCTCCTCACCGGTGTGCTGCATGACTATCACGCCAAGGGTGTGGCTGTGATCCTTTATGCCGAACTGCAAAATGAGATGCTGAGTAATGGCATCAATACCATTGAGACCACGGGTATCTTCGAAGACAATCACAATGTCATCTCCAACTGGAAGAACTATGAGAATATACAGCATAAGCGGAGACGGTGTTATGTGAAAGAGTTGTAGGGTTCCAGGTTCCAGGTTCCAGGTTCCAGGGAGTGAGCGTGAGGAGTATTACCTGTTCCGTGAGAATTTTTTTCTTTCAAAAAGTCCTGGGAAAGGGAATAAACAGGCCTTTGGGATTGTCAATTATTACTAAGGATAAGTTCCCGTATTAAAAATTTACCTGAATCCAAAAACCATCTACCCATGAAAAGATCACTGTTTCCTTTTCTGCTGCTGGCGGGTCTGTTTTTTTCCATGACGCTGCCGGCACAACAGCCGGACATGTCCAAAATGAAAGGACTGCATTTCCGCAACATCGGTCCGGCCGGCATGAGCGGCCGGGTGACGGCCGTTGACGTCAACCTGAAAGATCCGAAGATCATCTTTGCCGGCACAGCCTCCGGCGGCTTGTGGCGTTCCAAAGACGGGGGCACCACCTGGAAGCCGGTCTTTGACAAAGAGAACGTGCTCTCCATCGGGGCAGTGGCCATCGACCAAAGCAATCCCGACATAGTGTGGGCCGGCACGGGCGAAGGCAATCCCCGCAACTCGATGAACCTGGGCGGCGGCCTCTACCGTTCGCTGGACGGCGGGGATACCTGGGAGCTGATGGGGCTGGAGAAAACGCATTGTATTTACCGTATCATCGTCAGTCCTGTCAACAGTGATATCGTCTATGTGGGGGCCATCGGCTCGCCCTGGGGACCTCATCCCGAACGGGGTCTTTACCGCACCCTGGACGGCGGCAAGACCTGGAAGAAGATCCTTTATGTCAATGAGCAGACGGGTGTGGCCGATATGGTGATGGACCCGTACAATCCCAAAAAACTGTTCGTGGCCATGTGGCAGCACCGGCGCTGGCCCTGGTTCTTCAAGTCGGGAGGTCCGGGCTCGGGCCTTTACGTCACCCGCGACGGCGGCGACAACTGGAAGAAACTGGGTCCCGACGACGGACTGCCGGAGGGTGAGCTGGGACGCATCGGCCTGGCCATTGCCCGCAACAAGCCGGATGTGGTGTATGCCTTCATCGAGTCAAAGAAAAACGGACTCTACCGTTCCGATGACGGCGGCAAGCACTGGCATCTGCAGGGGACGAAGAGCATCGGTGACCGTCCTTTCTACTATGCCGACATCTATGTCGATCCCTCCAACGAGAACCGGGTTTACACCCTTTTCTCGCGGGTCAACGTGAGTGAGGACGGCGGCAAGACCTTTAAGCCGCTCATCTCTTACAATATCCATCCCGACCACCATGCCTGGTGGATCGATCCGGCCAATCCCGATTTTATGATCGACGGCAACGACGGCGGTATGGCCATCACCCGCGACCGGGGCAAGACCTGGCGTTTTGTGGCGAACCTGCCCGTGGGACAGTTCTATCACATTAGTGTGGACAATGAGCTGCCATACAATGTATACGGTGGTTTGCAGGATAACGGCTCCTGGCGGGGACCGGCCTATGTATGGGCTTCGGGCGGCATCGTCAACGCCTACTGGCAGGACCTGTATGGGGGCGATGGCTTCGATGTGCTGCCGGATCCTTCCGATCCGCGCTACTGCTATGCCATGAGCCAGCAGGGGTATGTGGGCCGTATCGATCTGGAGACCGGCTATACCCGGAGCGTCCGTCCGGTACATCCGGAAGGAAAGACCCTGCGTTTCAACTGGAACGCTGCCATCGCGGCCGATCCTTTTGATAAAAACACCATCTATTTCGGCAGTCAGTACCTGTTCAAAAGTCCCGATCATGGCAATACCTGGGAGCTGATCTCCCCGGACCTGACCACCGGGGATACTTCCAAATTAAAACAGCTACAGAGTGGCGGACTTACTT
>WFRO01000186.1 GCA_015486475.1 Bacteroidales bacterium | reverse complement strand
TTCCCGTTCTTTTCCTCACATACTCTCCCAGATTTCTGTCCGGTGCAAATATTATCTTCTCATTTTCAGGGAGTGACCTGACAACTTTGACTGCATTACTGGAAGTACAGACAATATCTGATAAGGCTTTTACCTCTGCCGTTGTATTCACATAGGTTATCACTGTTCTTCCCGGATTCTTCTTTATGAATTCCATGAAGGCATCTGCAGGACATGAATCAGCCATCGAACATCCTGCATTCAGATCCGGTAAAAGCACTTTTTTTTCTGGGGACAGGATCTTAGCAGTTTCCGCCATGAAATGAACTCCTGCAAAGAGGATAATATCTGCATCCGTTTTGGCAGCCAATTGGGAAAGGGCCAGACTATCGCCCGTATGATCAGCTATATCCTGCACCTCGGGACGCTGATAGTAATGGGCCAGGATCACTGCATTCTTTTCCTCTTTCAGTTCTTTGATCGCTTTCACCAGTTCATCTCCCTTTGGTACCGGCCGGTCTATATATCCTTTTTCTATAATATCTTTTTCAACATTTTTCATCTTACCATATTCAATATAATATTCTTTTTTATAAAACTTATATAAGAGATAATAGGCTGTTTATTCTGTTCAAAAATAGAGCTGTGAATTTTTCACCTTTCCTGTAACAGGATATTAAAAAGTTTTCCAAAGGAATGTGAGACCTTAAATTTCAATTAATGACTCTTTTCATCTAAAATATTAACCAAAAACATTACAATGTTAATAATTCTTTTTTTTATAATTGTTCTCTCTTGTTTGTTAAATCTGTTGTTAAAAAATATTCAATGAAAAACCGGAAATAGGTTTTTATATTTACGAAGAATTGTTATACAAGGATCCGAACGGATCAAACAAGAAAAAAAGATAAAAAATTATGCCTGTCAAGGTAACAACTTATCAACAATGAAAAACATCAGTATCGCTATAACATGTGACCATGCAGGGTACAGATTAAAAGAAGGATTGGTTGAATATTTCAGGAGTAAAGAAGGGATCCTTTTTGATGATCTTGGGACCTACTCGGAGGAAAGTGTGGATTATCCTGATTATGCCCATCGCATTGCCAGGGATATAGAGGAAGGAAAATATGATATGGGTATTACTATTTGCGGTAGCGGAAATGGCATCAGCATGACGGCCAATAAGCATCAGGGGATACGCTCGGCTCTTTGCTGGTGTGAAGAGATCAGCCGGCTGGCACGGGCCCATAACGATGCCAATATATGTGCTTTGCCCGGCCGGTTTATAGATCTTGAACAGGCGATCGTGAATGTAAAGACATTTTTAAGTACAAAGTTCGAGGGAGGCCGTCACAAGAGAAGAGTGGATAAGATCCCTTTGCTTTGAAACCTCTTTGATGAGAACATAAAATTTATTATATTCTCCCGTTTTCCATACCTGGGAAACGGGATTTTCATTATTAAAACGTCCAGCCATGCAAAAATACAGAAAGACAGCCGGGGAGACGATAAAAGCATTAAAAAAAGAAAAGATCAGTACCTGGTTTGATCTGGGCCTGTTCCTTGACCGGATGAGAGAGACTAATCCTGTTCCTGTGGCTCAGTATCAGGGAGAGATCGATGAATATTTTAATCATCTGCAGGGAAGAGGTCTGGGGATCCTGACGTATGCCTATTCTGTAGATGGTGTGACCAATGAGATCCTGAAATATATTGACAGCATAAAATACTGGTTACCGGAGCTGAGCATCCATCTAATAGGCGGGGAATTCAGGCCGGATTCATACAAAGTGATCAAAAAAGAATGGAAAAAATATACGATCGAAGAAGCCAGAGCCTTCGATAAATGGAAACACTATAAGGATTTTTTCTTTACAAAACTGGAAAGGGGCAGTCCCGAATACAACAGGCTGATCCTGGATATCTGGGAAGAGACACTGATCATCGCAGAAAAACTGGCCAAATATGTTGAGAGGAACCGCATCAGTTTGCTGTATATTTTGAACATTGCTTCCAATCCCGGGAATGTTTCACTTACGCTGGCCACGGTACTGGTGTCTGAGATCATGGGGATCCCGGTGATCAACAATTGCCATGATTATTACTGGGAAGGAGGAAGCAGACAGATCGATATCGAGCTGAAGAAGGCAAAGAAAGGACCCAGGGATTTCTTTTTTACAAATGCACACCTCGGGGAAGTATTTTCTTTGATAGAGATGCTTTACCCGTGGGAATCCAGAACATGGCTGACCCTCAATATCAATCAGCGTCAGAGCCGGCATGTGATCCGGATAAACGGTCATAATCCGGTAAATGTTATGGAGATAGGCACATCGGTGAATCCGCAACCCTATCAGAATGTAACCAAACGGGACAAGCTGAATACGTTTTACCAGTTTGAAAAGGTTTTGAGCCGGTATGAAGACTCTCTGGTGGCCTATTCTGTGAACGATGTCATACAGAGAGGCCTGGTGAATGAACATGATCCACGGCCCATTCTTATCGGGCATAACAAAACCCGTGTGGTGGAAAATTTCCTGACAGAGAACATTATTTTCCTGCAACCTACACGCATCATTGTCCGGAAAAGGATCGAGACAGGCTTCAGGTTGATACATAAGATCTTCGAATCGGAGCAATTCTCCAAAAAATTCAGGGAAACGGAAGACCTGAAAATAACGATGATCGTTACAGGTCCTATTGCGGACGGGCATTTTGAATATTTCAGGAAACTTCTGAAAAGGTTCCAGATCCTGCTGGATTCTTTGAAGGAGGAGTTCAGAAGCCGTGTTTACCTGGCTTTTCTGTTCAGCGAGCTGGATAAAGAAGAGTTCAAGAAAAAGTTCAGGAACCCCGTAGGTATACCGCAACTGTATAATATTGCTTCGCTGGTATTGCTGCCGAGTGAGACAGAGGGGAGGGGATTGCCTATTATAGAAGCTGCGGCAGCTGGCAAACCCATCTTCTGCCGCAGATACTATCCGGAACATGTCTATTCGGAGGTGATAGGGGAACACCTGCCGGAAACGGAAAGGTTGAAGGTGATCGAATATGACGGCAAAGTGATCAATAAAAAACAGGTGAAGGCGATCGTCAGAAGGGTTTTTTTCCCCCACCTGTTCACGGAAGAGATCGAGCACAACAAAAAAGTTGCGAGGAAAAGGTACAGCCAGGATACGCTGAACAGGAATATGTATGATGTGTTGAAGGTCATCTATTTTCAGCAACAGAACAACTGCCCTTCCCTGGAACAGGTACGGATCGCCTTCAGGGAATACAAAAAAACCTTTGATCATAGGGATAATAACCTCAGACAAATTCTGGATACGACCAACAGGGAATATCTACCGGGCTTCAGCAGGCTGGCCTTCATGATCTATCTGAAATCTTTGATCGACCCCAGTGCTTTTCGTGTGGAAGAACAGAATATGCGGGGTATGGTGTTTTCTGTGGCAAAAGAAATCTGCGAAATGAACCCGGCCGAGCTTCCTATAGAGAAGAAAATACAGTTTTTCAATGCAGTGGACAATATTTTCCGGTATAAAAAGGGAGAGCTGGAGATACGCCATGACCATTCTTTCGCTTACCGGCATCGCAACCGCAACTATTATCCCTATCGCGATTACACATTCCAGGAGATCACCGGCCTGGTCAATTACCTGTACCGGCATCTGCTCAAAAGAAAATACAGCGAAAAGCTAAATACCGAAACACAGTTCTTCACCGACTGGAATCTGGCCATCGCCCAGCTGACGGGGAGTGACTATCTGAGCATAGACAACCGGGATATCCTGATGCGCAAAATGAAGGAGAATATACCGATCATTATCTTCCCGGGGTCGCAGATCCTGTATGCCCTGGAATTCTTTGCGCTTCAGTCGATCCGTTCAAGGTTGGGCTTGGATCTCATGGAAGAGCTGACAGAGAAAAAGCTTCTCAGGAGCAAGGAAAAGCTGGCGCCGGTATATATCTTTCTCCAGAACAACCCCATCAGCAACTGGGTGTCTACTGACACGATCGTAAAATATATTAAGGGAGCCACGGATAAAGAGATGTATCTTCTTTACAAGCACGGACTGTTAAAATTTGTGAATACCAGTCAGTGGACCGTAGGGATCCATCTGGCGCAACTGGGAAAAAACGCATTGAAGATCTTCAGAAAAGTATCGGAGGCCAGGGGGTTCCTGATCACGGACCGTCTGAACGCCACGGTTATGACCGATTTTGTTGAGATCGACAGGGTACATATCGGCAAGGCGGAAAATCCGTTGATCGCCAATATCCTGGGGATCCCCGAGGGGAGTGGTTTCATCCAGTATGTCCCGGCAGGGATAAGGGCCACCCTGGCCTATCCGACCCCCGTACAGACAGCGGCACAATTCAATGAGCTTATGAAAAGCGATGAAGTGAAGGCCCTGGTGGAAAAAATGGGAATGGAGGCATTCCTGGAAAAGGTGAAAGAGGATGCCCGGAAGAACGGATCTCCCCTGAAGCATGTGGTGGAACAGTTGAAGAAAGGAGACAGGTCCGGAGGAAATGTGAAATACCGGTTCCTCAGTGGCGTGTACCATGATGGTTATCCCTGGTCCGGTGCTTTGGCAATGACCCGGAAAGCGCCGGAGGGATTGAAATGGCAGTTTGAGGCGGTTTACAGCACAGGCAGAACCAGGCGGGTGACGGATTTTGTGAAAATGTTCCAGGAAGAGACGAAGAAAAATGTGGAGATCGCCTGGAATGGCGGCTATATCCTCAACCCGGAGCTTGTCGGTAAGCTGGGTCTGCCCGAATCCTATATAGGATCTCCCCTGGGGCTTCTTATTGCACACGGTAAAATGCTTTCGCCCCCACTCTTTAACAAACCTGCACTGCTCATCGACCGGGACGGGAAGCCGGATATCCGCAGGGTGAACATGTTGGATGGCTTTATTCTCCGGAAAGGAAGTGTGGAGGTTCATTTTCCTGCTACCAACAGGAACGGTTGCCGGGATGTTGAAAAACCCTGCTATTATGATCTGATGAACGATGTGGATGAGATAGAAGGGAACGGGAGGATCTTTGTCCGGCTGTCCGGCAATGTGGTAAAGGAGGTCGTGCGGACAAAGGCGGGAGAGAAGATACGGTTCATACCCGTTGGCCTGACACTCTCTTTCCGGCCTGATGATTTTTCGGAAGAACTGGGCAAGACGGAAGAGGAGGTGGAGCTCATGGTCCCGGGACTGGAGAATGTGGTACATGCGGTGGAGGCTGGTCCAATGCTGCTGGATAACGGAGAAATATGCCTGGATATGAAGGCCGAAGGGTGGAAAACACAGAACTCCATACGTACCCAGGCTGCGCGTCTGGATTTTACGGACATGCGCGGGCCCAAGATCGCTGCAGGCATCGACGAAGAGGGCCGGCTGAGCGTGGTAACCATCAACGGCAGGATACGCGAATCGGTGGGAGCCACCCATTATGATATGGCAGAGATCCTCAAAGAACAGGGAATGATCAAGGGCATGGGTTTTGACCCGGGAGGGAGCAGTACCCTGGTGGTCAACGGAAAAGTGCTGAATATATCTCCCTATAACAGCCGCTACGAGGAGAATATTTATTCACTGCCACCTGAACCACGTGCTGTGGCCAATGCTGTCCTGGGCTATCTGGAAAAGAAAGACTGATCCATCCTTTCATCAAATGCCCGGCATCTATATCCATATACCTTTTTGTAAAAAGATCTGCTACTATTGCGATTTTTTTAAAAGCAGGGATCTGGACAAGAAGGAAGCCTTCATAAAAGCATTACAACAGGAACTGGCAGAACGGGCAGGAGAGGGCAGCGATGAAACCTTTCACACGGTCTATTTCGGGGGAGGCACCCCTTCGGTGCTGTCGCCCGGGGAGGTGGAAGAGGTCCTGGAAGCAGTATATGAAAATTACAGGATATCTGAGGATGCGGAGATCACATTTGAGACCAATCCCGAAGATATTGATGAGCAGTATGCGCGGAAATTGTTAATGGCGGGTATCAACAGGATCAGTATCGGGTGCCAGTCTTTTCTGGATCGTGATCTGCAGCTCATGAACCGCCGTCACAATGCAGCAGGATCCTTACAGGCTGTACTGACTGCGGCCGGAGCAGGCTTTCGCAATATATCCATAGACCTGATCTATGGGTTGCCACAACTGACACAAGAGGAGTGGGAAAAAGAGCTGGAAAAAGCACTTGGTTTGCCCGTGCAACACCTTTCAGCTTACCTGCTTACCTTTGAGAAGGGCACTGTCTTTGGAAAATGGCTGGAGAAAGGAAAAATAAATATTCCCCCCGAGGAGAGCGTTGTGGAACAATACAATGCGCTGATCAGGATGACAAAGGAAAAAGGCTTTGTTCATTATGAGATCTCCAATTTTGGAAAAGAGTTTTTTTTTTCACGGCATAATCTGTTGTACTGGAGCAGGGAAAAATATTTGGGCTTCGGGCCCTCTGCACACTCTTACGATCTCAGGGAGAGAAAATGGAACGCGAGCGATCTGAAGAGGTATATTCAGCAAAAAGAATGGGTGGCCGGCAGGGAAAAATTAACGGACACCGATCATTTCAACGATTACCTGCTGACCTCGCTGAGAACCATGTGGGGGGCGGACAGGCAGTACATGAAAAAGACCTTTGGTCCGGAGATGACCGGATCCTTTCTCCGTTCTGTTGCAGGATGGATATCAACAGGTCATATAACAGAGGATAATGGGAACTACAGATTGACGGACAAAGGGATCCTCGTTTCGGATACCATTATCTCGGATTGTATGATCACATGAGCCCGTTCGTTCTATCAGAGGTCTTGTTTTTTTACACCCGGCAGGTGGGTTACCACATGGATCAGCTGGTTTAGTTTTTCTTCCAGCACCTCATAGGAGAAATGTTTTTTACCGAGCGCAAAGTTATATTCTCCGATCTCCCGGTTCAGCTTGTCATTGTAAATGATCTCGCGCATCTGTTCCACCTTTTCATCTGTGAGCTCATTGTTCTCAAGCATGACGACCTTAAATCCCTTGCTTCCGATATCAGGCCAGAAAACCGGTTCATAGTTGTTCACAAAGACAGGTGTTTTGGCCAGCACTGCTTCCACAAAGGCATTGCCGAAGCCTTCATAGGTACTGAAATAGGTGCAGGCGGTGGCATTGGCATAAGCGTCAGAGAGAGAGTACTTCCCGTCGCCTGATCCTGTGAATCCTTTGTTGTGGATGAGATAAGAGGCAAAGAAAACCAAATGACTGACCTTCAGTTGATGGATGAGGTTGATCAACTCATTGTAATATTTGCTGCCTTCGTCATCCTTGTAATCTCCGGTGATCACCAGCTTAACGTTATCGTCCTGAAGACGGTGGATCAGCTCAATAGCAACCTCTATCCCTTTCCGGCGAACGATACGTGTGATCTGAAAGAGCGCTTTACTGCCGGCCTCAATGCCGAGGTCCCTGAGCAGGTTTTTATTGTAGTCGTCAGGCTCGCCGAATTTCATATTGAAATCCATCACATTGGGAACCACAATGGCATCCCTGTTAAAACGTTCCTTCAGGGTTTTCTGGGCATGTGTATTGATAACAGCATGGAAAGAGTTGGGCAGACGCAGGGGGAAGGTCTCTTCCACGATCTTGTTGATCTCTTTGTGGGGGGAAATATAGCGATCGCCCCGTTCCCAGGCAAAATCATGATCATGGGTGATGGTGGGTATGCCAAGTTTTTCTATGGCGATAGCTATGCCCCGTCCCATTTCCAAATGGGCCGGCAGGGCAGAAGCGTTCTCGGAGATCACGACATCTATCTTTTTTTCATGGACCCAGTCGATGATCTTATCAGCGATGATATTGGAATAGAGGTTGATATGCTCCAGCAGCTCATCGATATTGGCATCGGGATAAAAGAAAGCCTTCTTTTGACCCCAGTAACTCTCCGGAGAGAAGAAGGACATCTCCACCACCAGGGTATTGTGTTCGGGGTCGAAATCCCAGTTTTCATATTGTCCTGCAATGATAAAAACCTCATGCCCCATCCGTCGCAGCACATCAATCCATTTCTCGGTCTCCAGGGCCACCCCGTCCACACCGCCGATACGTCCTATGATGATTCCTATACGCATAACATAAAAATTTTTATTTCAGCAAGAAAGAAGATTGGCCGATCTCATGTCCCTCCAGATAGAGGAACACGTTGTATTTCCCGGGGATCAGGGAGCCGTCATTGTCCCAGTAAATACATACATCCAGGTCTTTGTTAAGGTATTCTACTTCCCGTTTGGCCGAGCAGACCAGCTTGTTGTCGCCGAAAGGGAAAACCTCTGCCTCGGGACCTGACAGGATGATGCTGTCAGGTCGTTGGATACGCATATAGACAGTTTTATATCCTGCCCCGGCGATGGCATTTTCCCGGAGGGTGAAGCACACCCTCAGTTTGGCGACCTTGTCCACTTTGTTCTTTTCCTTGCCCTTTTTGTTCAGAGGCGTGACCAGAATGTTTTTGGCCGGGATCACAGAAGCGATCTCCACTTTTCCGGTGAGCTCTTTCTTTTCTTTTTCCAGTTTTTCCTTGCTCTTTTTAACGGTATGCAATTGTGATTTCACCTGGATGTTCTCTTCGGTGAGCATTTTATTCCGGGTATTGAGGGAGTCGATCTGGCGGATATAGCTTTTCATGATCTCCCGGAGTGTTTTGATCTCTCTTTTGTAGAGTCTGATCTTTTGTGCGTTGGAGGCCTGCAGATGCAAAAGGTAATTGATCCTTTTCTTCTCCAGCCGGATCTGTTCATTCAGCGTGTCGTTCGAGGTTTTGAGCGTATCATACCGGTACATTATATGTTCCAGTTCATGCGTAAGAGAGTCTTTTTCCGAGGTAAGGACCTCCTCCATCTCTGTCATGCGGGTTTTTTGGTTCTGGTATTCATAGACCAAATATCCTAAGGCCATTGCCAGCAACACGATCAGGAAGATCAGAGGCACGATCCCCTTTTTGGATTTTGAGCCGGTAATATCGTTATTGTTTGTGTTAATTGCCATGGTGACTGTATTTATTTATTTGCAAAGATAGAAAGGGTTGTCCTAAAACCGGAAAAAAGAGATAATTTTTCTTAAAATGTCGAAAACGAGCAGAAAGTATAAGGTGATGATAGAAAGAAGTATGATAAAAAGGTCAAAGAAAAAAGTGTCGATGTAGTAAAAATGAAGAAGTTTGTTCGAAGTGTAGAGTTGTGCTCTGCCCCAGTCATTTTCCGGGTACATGAAAATGGGATCCTTTTTCCGGATCCATTCTCCCTTGTACTCTATGATCATTTTAAAGCTGTTCCTGTTAAGGGCCAGATCTGCCAGACGGTTGTTGTAGTAGTCCTGTTTGAGTTTTAACAGTCCGTCGTTTCCCATTTTTTGGGCCAGACTGTCGAGTATGTGGTCTTTCCGGGCTGTGGCTTCCTGTGTCAGCCGGGTGAAACGGGAATCCAGGAAATCAAGATAACCCATAAAATCATCATAAAACTCTTCACGTAAAGAGTCCGGATAGAGTTTATCAGTATACTCGAAAGGAGGGACTCCCGTATAGCGGACCAGACGGTGGAACTGGTCGCGGATCAGCGCCAGCTTATGACAAATAACCGGCCTGAGGGAGTCGACATCCTTGTTAAGACCAACATACCGGGCAGTGTTCTTTATCTCCGGCAGCAGGAAAGAGGTGCGGTACGAGTTGTTGCTGATGACACGCTCCACTGCAAAAAATTGTTTTTCAAACCGGTTATCCCTGAACTGGGCGACAGCCAGGGCCTCATACGCCCAACGGGTGGTCATCAGATCACCGATGAGGGGCGTGTATTTTTTGTTGGATAAATGTTCGTTCAGATCATCATAAGGGATCATGGTGCCGCTGAACAGGATCTCCGGGACCATGATCAAAGGGATGAGGATATAAATGGCAATGATCGAATCCAGTGAGGCGGAGAGAATAAGCCCCAGCATATTGCCGAAAGCAGATACGGAAAACAGGATCGCCCAGTAGGGGAGGATCATCCCTTTTACCTGCAGGATGCTGTTCCCGATCAGGACGAAAACCAGTGTCTGCAAGGCCGACAGAGAGAAGAGCAGAATGATCTTCGAATTGATATAGGCCGGTCTGCTGAGGAACAGGAAGGATTCCCTCTCGAGGGTGTTCCTGTCGCGGAAGATCTCTTCGGCACTGATCGTAAGCCCGATAAAAAGAGCTACGATGACGGATGCGAACAGGTATACCGGTATGTTCCTGTTCTCAATGAACAGGTAATGGCCTTCTGTGATATATTTCAAAAAATAAGCCAGGAAGAAAGCCAGGAGGGGTGGTTCCAGAAGGTTGATGATCCAGTACTGGCGGTTGGCCAGCTTGGTGAGGAGGTTCCTTTTGGCCAGGATGAGGAATTGTTTAAAGTCGCTGGGGACCACCAGGGAGCTGTGGGGCAGCTTCTCTTTTTTATGGGGTAACCTGATGGTGGGCCTGATAAGTTTCAGGTAATGATCGTACCATTCCCGGGGTGAGATCTTTCTTTTTTCTGTCAGACGGCCTTTCTCATCCACATTACGTGCCTCCATGATCTCCAGGATCTGGTCCGGATTGATGTTCCCGCATACGGGACATTCGGTTTCGATGACATCAACCTGGGTACTGATCTTTTTGAAATACTCGATGCTGTCAACTGGGTATCCAATATAAGTCGGATAGCCACTCCGGTCCAGTACCCAGATCCTGTCGAAGCGCTTGAAGACATCTGACGAAGGCTGGTGGATGCTTGCAATGACCAGTTTGCCTTTCAGGCTTAACTGTTTCAGCAGGTCAATGATGTTTTTCGTATCTGCTGATGAAAGGCCGGTGGTGGGCTCATCCATGAGAAGAACGGCCGGCTCACGGATCAGTTCCAGGGCAATGTTGAGACGTTTTCTCTGTCCTCCGCTGATGTATTTGTTCAGGGCGTTTCCCACCTGATGATCTTTGACATAATACAGGTTCAGATCCAGAAGAACTTTCTCCACGCGGCGGATGATCTCCTCTTCCGGCAGATCGGCCAAACTGAGACGGGCATTGAAAAGAAGGTTCTGATATACGGTCAGCTCTTCGATGAGCAGGTCATCCTGGGGGACATACCCGATAAGTCCTTTGAGGCGATGCTTGTTCTTATGGATATCATATCCGTTCAGATAGACTTTCCCGGAATGAGGCGTTCTTTTGCCGCAAAGCAATGTAAGAAGGGTGGATTTTCCGGAACCGCTGCCCCCGAGAATGCCTACCAGGGTGCCACCGGTCTCGGAAAAAGTAAAAGGTTTTATGCCGAGGTCATTGGAGCGGTACTGATAGCTGACCTCATGACCGTAAAAGAAGATCTTGTCAACATGAAATGACCGCTGAAATGACTTGACCACATCGGTCTGATAGAGGGGGGGCATATCTCCTTTATCATCCCTGATAACGGATCCATCCCGGAAAAGGTAAACATCTTCGGGAAGAAGAGGTTTTTTGCTGATAGTGAGTTTTCTGTGGCCGGCATATTTTACGAACAACACATCGGCCTCCTGAATATATATAAATACCAGACAGTCCCCTTTTTTTGATATTTGTCCCGGAGGGACCAGTTTTTGTTCCCGGAAATCATACAAAAGAACATGCTCCGACGAACATTCTGAAGGATCCTGCCGGGTCACGAAAAGGCGGATCTGCCGGGAGACCGTTTCGGAGATATAAAAATGGCTTGCCACATCATCCAGAAAAAGCTCTTCTTCAGGGGTGACGACATTGTCTTCATTGACGAAAACAACAAGCCGCAGGAAGATGATCAATCGCTCCTTCCGGGTCAGGTCGTGATTTACTTTGTGGCAAACCTCCCCGGTGTGTTTTATAATAAATTCGTCCGGGGCAACCTTGTTCCCTGCGGATTCAAGTGTATTCCGGTAACTCCTGTGATATTCTTTCAACAGGCTCAGATATTTTTTTATCTGATGCTGCATGACCCACCGTTCCAGATAAGAACGGACGATCCCCAGCGCTTTGGGACTGAGCTTGTCATCGTTTACTGCTGCCACTACGGCAAACAACTGTATCAGTGCATTGAGTACAGACTCTTTCATGAGGCGGGATTGTCTCCGGAAAAATACGGAAAATATGGCATAATACCGGTAAGAGCCGGCGGAAAACAACAAAGCCCGGCAAATACCGGGCTTGTCAATAAGTTATGGGAAGGTCAGCTGAGCAGCTTGTTCCTTATCTTTTCCACTTCGGCAGAGATGGCTTTTAACTGTTTTTCCGT
Source organism: Bacteroidales bacterium (assembly GCA_015486475.1). Classification (GTDB taxonomy): domain Bacteria; phylum Bacteroidota; class Bacteroidia; order Bacteroidales; family VadinHA17; genus DRPN01. Next base: position 6,765 of record WFRO01000186.1, on the reverse strand, counting down.
CATACTGTCCCCGGCCTCATCATAAAGTTTTTTCAGAGGCTGCAGGGTGTTGATGAGGTTATCCATGGAAGCGTCTCCCTTTCTTTCGTTCAGGACATCCATCAACTTGTCCAGCGACTTTTTCTGGTCGGCAATGATCTTGACCAGCTCATAGTTGTCGTACGAATTGGCTGACACATGGGTGGTCAGATAGAGCGCCTCTATCCAGCCGCCGGTGACCATCATCAGGGCAATGTCCCCTTTTCCGTTTTGGTTCAGTTTGTTGTAACTCTCAAAAAGAACATTGGTGAGAATATTTACCAGGGAATCCTTGTTGTTAAGGTTGTTGTTGATCCGCTTAATGATCTTTTCATTGTACACATCCTGAAGATAAAGTTCGCTGGCAAGTTTTTTTATGACATCCAGGTAAGAGATAACATCCTGTTGCATGTTATAGACACTGGCATAGCTCAGGTCAGAACCATATACACCCAAAGCAATGGCCTTGCTGCCGGAGGACATGTATTTGTCCACATTCTCAATGGGATTGCTGATGCCGATGATATAGCTGATGCCAATATCCTGCAGCATCTGGACAACCTCCATCGACGTAGGCAGGGGATAAAGGAATTCCTGGACCTGCTTGCGGATCTCCTGTTTGTTCTCGATGGGCAGGTTCCCGGAAGAAACAACTTCACCGGCATTTTTTTTGCTCTTGCAACCGGTGGTCACAAGAATGGCAGAAAGAACCAGAAAAGTCCCGTAATATAACATGTGTTTTTTCATCTTCGTAGTTTTTATAATTTCAATGTTTTCAGAATTTTGCCGATAAATTTTTTCCAAATATAATGATTCCCTGAATAAATTATTTGTTCAGGATCTGATTTCGTAATTCCAGAATGATCTCACGGATCTTATTCAGGGTTTCCGGAGAAAAACGGATGTTCTCCGGAGTGGCCCGGATCTCTTTGTTTTCCTTGTCAATTTTGATCTTTTGTTCGCGAAACTCTATCTCGGTCTTGTTAAGGTATTTTTTCAGAACGTATAACCTGCGATAAACATAGGCCACGTTGGTATCGTTGTAGTAGTTTTTCATGGAAGATAGCAGGTAATTGAGGGAGAACTTCTGTTCAATGATCTTTTTGATCACATCCGGATCATTATCGTTCAGCAGATCATGGGCCGTGATATACATGGCCTCTATCCAGGCACCGGCCAGGATGAGGTAAGCCAGGTCTTCTTCATTTTCTTCGAGAAGGAATTTATTGATATGGTTGAAAGCCTCGATGGATATCTGCATGAGCGAGTCACTGTTGGAGATGTTATCATCCATTCTTTTCACCAGGCCGGAGATATAATCTCCGGGGATCCCCAGCTGACCTGTGAGCTTCAGGATCACATCCAGGTATTTGGCCGCATCTCCGGAACCGAACATCTGAATATAGCTGAGATCGGCGCCGTATACACCCAGGTTAAGGGCGATCTGTGTCCGGGTGGAGAAAATATTGGGATTTTCCACCGGGCTCAGGATATCCGGATCATAGGTAATGTGCTTTCTCCCAAAGATCCCGGATACCTCGGCAGGCGAGTAGATGCCATAATAAATGCCGCCGCTGCCTGAAGAAGAGGACTCCACAGAAGAGGCGGTCAGCGTGTCTGTCTCCGGGGCAGTCTGAAAAGACAGGGTTTCACTGTACAGATCAGCATCTCCCTTTTTCTGATCACTGCAGGATTGAAAAAAAAAGGACAGGAGGAGGATCCCTGTACCCGCAATAAAGACGGGGATCAATGCTTTATGATTTGAGCCTTTCATCCAACACAAAGATAAAAAAACTTTTTGTGCACGGAAACAGATCAAAGGGGCTGTATGGTTCGTCCCCCGATCTTCAGGGAGATCTCTCTTTTTATACGGGAGAGCTGCAAGACCTTTTCAAAAAGGTGGTCTTCCAGGTCCTGGTTGCCGGCCTCCTGGGCTTCTTTCAGCTCCTTCGAATACCGGGACAAGGCCTCTTCGATCTTTTTGTTCTTAAAGGCCAGGATCGTGTTGGGTACGATCTGTTTGATCTTCATCTCTTCGGTCTCCGGATGATTGTCATGTTTGGACCAGATCTTGCTGATCACATAGGGATTGGAGACCAGGTCTGCCACAAAACGGCTGATCTCAGGATCGGCATGATTGACGAAGTGTTTAAGATCCACCTTTCCCTCGTTTCTGAACACATCCACATATTCGTCATAAATGATCTTGGGCATGGGATGACCGGGCTCGAGCCCGTCGGCATGCAGTTCATTGATGATATATTCAGCTACGGAAATGGTGTGCGATCTGGGTTTTTTCCCTACGGTCATGGTTTGTGAAGAGCCGTACATCAGCAGCAGCCGGAGCAGCTCCTTTTCGAAATCCTCTGCGGACATTTGTTCCGGCCGGACAGGCTGGGGCCTTTTGGATGGTGGAGCTACAATGTTTTCCTCCATCTTCCGGTAATTCCTCATTTTTTTATCTACCTGCTTCCGGCGGATCTTATTGATCTCGTAATAAAGCGTTTCCTCCTCAACGTCCAGCAGACGGCTGCATTCTTTTACATACACCGAGCGGGTGATACTGTCGGGGATGACGGCAATGGACCCCACGATGTTGCGGATCATGCCGGCCTGTTTGATGGGGTCGGCGCTCGCCTCTTCCGAGAGGAGCCGCGTCTTAAAATGGATGAAATCCTGTTCGTTGGCAATGATGAACTCTTTCAGCTCGGAAGAGGAGTGTTTTTTGGAAAAAGAGTCGGGGTCTTCCCCGTCGGGGAGGAGCAGCACGCGTACGTTCATCCCTTCCTCCAGGATCATGTCTATGCCCCGCAGCGAGGCTGCTATGCCGGCAGGATCGCCGTCATAAATAATGGTGATGTTTTTGGTAAAGCGTTTGATCAGGCGGATCTGGTCCTCTGTCAGGGAAGTGCCTGACGATGCCACCACATTTTCTATCCCGTTCTGATGCAGGGAGAGCACATCGGTATAGCCCTCCACCAGATAACACCGGTCCTCTTTCAGGATCGCCTTACGGGCCAGGGAAATACCGTAAACGATCCGGCTTTTATGGTAGATAGGAGATTCGGGAGAGTTGACATATTTGGCTGCCTTTTCCGTTTTTTTCAGTACGCGCCCGCCGAAGCCCAGCACCCTCCCCGAAACACTGTGGATGGGGAAAATGACACGCCCGGCAAAACGGTCCCGCAGACGGGGTCCCGACTCAATGGTAAGACCGGATTTTACAAGATACTCCTGCTTATATCCTGCTTTTAAAGCAGCTTTGGTAAATTCATCGGACCGTCCGGGACAATAACCGATATCAAAAGCTTTGAGGGTCTCCTGGATAAACCCTCTTTCCTTGAAATAGGTGAGGCCCACAGACATGCCTTCGAGGTTGTTGTACAGGCTCTCGATAAAAAAGTTTTTGGCAAATTCGGTCACGGCAAAAAGACTCTCACTCTCCTGTTGCTCACGGACCTCTTCGTCGGTGAGCTCACGCTCTTCGATCTCGATGTGGTATTTTTTCGCCAGATAACGCAGGGCTTCCGGATAGGAGAGGTGCTCATACTCCATGATGAAGTTGACCACGTTCCCTCCTTTGCCACAACCAAAGCATTTGAAGATCCCTTTCGAAGGAGAGACGGAAAAAGAAGGGGTTTTTTCGTTGTGAAAAGGACAAAGGCCCATGTAGTTGGCCCCCCGTTTTTTCAGAGAGACAAAATCCCCGATAACATCCACTATATCAGCGGTGTCCAGTATGCGTTGTATGGTCTGGGGATCGATCATCATCAGAGAAATTTAAGGTATACGAAATTACGGAAATTAGTTGGATAATGGATTGTCCCGGAAGATAAAAAAGCAGGGAATTTATTAACTTGGGGCCGGTAAGTACGTTAAACGAAAGATATGAAGAACCTGGTCGTTCTGTCGGGTGCGGGAATAAGTGCGGAGAGCGGGTTGAAAACTTTCCGTGATATGGGAGGCTTGTGGGAGCAGTATGATATTACCGAGGTCGCTTCACCCGTCGGGTGGCGGGAGAACCCGGAGAGGGTGCTGCGTTTTTACAATGAGCGAAGAAAACAACTGCTGGCAGCCCGTCCCAACGAGGGTCACCGGGTACTGAAAGACCTGGAAAAGTATTTCAGTGTGTATATTATTACGCAGAACATCGACGATCTGCATGAACGTGCCGGCAGCCGGAAGGTGCTTCACCTGCACGGCGAACTGAGAAAAGCCCAAAGCACCGCCGACCCTTCTCTGGTATATGACATCGAAGGAGCTGAGCTGAACATAGGTGACCTGTGTGAAAAAGGATCCCAGCTAAGGCCTCATGTGGTGTGGTTCGGCGAACCGGTGCCGGCCATGGATGAGGCGGTAGAGATCGTACGGCAGGCAGATCTGTTCGTGATCACCGGGACCTCGCTGAACGTGTATCCGGCGGCCGGACTGGTGCAGTATACCCAACCCGATTGTCATGTGTATGTAATAGATCCTGCTGACATACAGGTGCCTGTCCGGAGAGAGGTTACTTACATCCGTAAAAAAGCTTCGGCAGGGCTGAGAGAATTAAAAGAGCTTCTCACCCGTCAGGAAGAGGGGGGTTAGCGGGCCAGGGCCAGCGATACAATACTGATCCGGGCAGGGGCCACGGCCAGGATAGCCGAGGCACAGGCCTCCAGCGTGGCTCCGGTAGTGATCACATCATCCACCAGCAGCAAATGCTTGCCGGCAAAGGCGGCAGGATCCCTTACTGCGAAGATCCCTTCTACATTTTCCCAGCGCTGGTACCTGCCTTTCCGTGTCTGCGTCGGATTGTATACCTTGCGGTAAAGGACATCCGGCATAAGAGGCTTGTGCAGCACCTCTGCCAGACCCCGGCCAATGTATTCACTCTGGTTGAATCCCCGCTGCTTCATCTTTCTCCTGTGTAAAGGTACGGGTACAATAACATCTGTTTCCGGAAAAGGAGCCAGTCCGGATAGTTTCCTGCCGAAATACCTGCCTGTGTCATACCCCAGCTCTTTGTTGCCATGGTATTTTATTTCCCTGATCAGCCGGCTGGCTTTGTTGCCCTTCTCGTAGTTGAGAAAGGAGATCACCCCTTCAAAAGGAACACGGCCCCAGAAGACCCTGGCCGCCGGGTTGTCTTCCGGATCCCGGATCCCCGTGACAGGGAGGTCGTTCAGACATTGCAGACAGATCCTGTTCTCACCTGCCTGCAGAACATTCCCACACAAAGGGCATACCTTCGGGAACAACTGATCGATCACCATCCGGAAACCTGTAAAGATGCGCTTCAAAAGGGTGGATTTTTCCTGTTTTTAATATCTTGCATTAAAATTAAAAAGAAAAACCGACATATAATGAACGTAGGTTCATTATATTTGCAAAAAAGAGATCATGTCCCCCAGACCGAGGAAAAGCAGAAATATGGGTGATCCCCCCAGGATCCAGGGATTTATCCCGGTAGGCAATATTGTATCCCGTGACAGGGAGCCCGTGATCATTCTGTATGAGGAGTGGGAGGCTTTCAGGCTGGTGGATTACAATTCTCTTTCTCATCTGGAGGCAGCCCGGCAAATGGGCATTTCCCGGCCTACGCTCACACGTATCTATGACCAGGTCAGAAAAAAGCTGGCGCAGGCCATGGTAGAGGGCAGGGAGATCAGGATAGAAGGCGGATATGTGGGGTTCCACGGAGACTGGTATCGTTGCAAAAATTGTAACGAGGTCTTTTCGCTGGAACCAGGGGCTGAAAAAAAATGTCCCCGGTGCGGGTCGGAGGATCTCATACATCTGAATGAAACGGTCCGGAACTGGCAAAGGAAACGCGGTCACGGACGATGGAGGGGAATGGCTGTCGGATACTGTGTATGTCCGGCCTGTGGCACAAAGGTGGATCATGAACCCGGAAGGCCTTGTAACACTTATGTTTGCCCCAATTGTGGCGAGACCATGATCCGGCAGTGAGCAGGAAAAAGAAATATCAAAGGGAGGGAAAATGAAAAAGGAACGTTATACCGGAAAGATCGCCATCCCTGTAGAAAATGGAAAATTGAGCGTTCATTTTGGCCAGAGCCATAATTTTTTTCTCTATGAGATCAGGGAAGGGGTATTGAAAAAAAAGGAAGAGGTCGTTCCGCCGGAACACGGGCCGGAAGTTTATCCCCGGTGGCTCGCCGGTCAGGGAGTGACGGATGTGATCACCGGCGGGATAGGCCGGAAGGCGATCGATGTTTTTCTGGAAAAAGGGATCAATGTGTTTGACGGAGCTCCCGTAAAAGAGGCCGATGATCTGCTGGCTGCTTTTCTGGCAGGCCACCTGGAATCACTGGGAAACTATTGCGATCACTGAAAGGTGAATTTCAGAAGGATGAATTTTTCTCCCGGTGAGATATCCTGTAAGATGATGCGGGGAGGTTTGTCAGGATAACCGGAAAACCGGGAGAGTTTTTCAAGGGTGTCCGGGTCGAAACCACTGTTCGTGCCCATGGAGCTTTCATTCAGTTTTCCGGAGAAAAGAGCGTTGAAAAAAGAGAGGATCCTGTCTGATGAAGGGATGGATACAGGCATCCCGGAAAAAACAGAAAGACCGGCAGGATCATTGACAAAATAGATCAGACAGGGTTTTTTCCCTGATGACTGTTGAATGACAGATACAGCTGTACAAAGCTCCGGAAAATTATCCAGCAGGGCATGGAACTTGTTTTCGGGGGTGTCTTCGTACCGGTACCCCAGTGCACCGGCCACATGGTTTCTCAGTCC
>WFRO01000185.1 GCA_015486475.1 Bacteroidales bacterium | reverse complement strand
GCATGGGATTCAACCTGAAATTCACATTTTAATTAATATGGAAACTTAAAATTGTTTGGAAAATGAAATATTTAGCAAAATACAACAAGGTGTTCCTCGCTTTCGTACTGGTCCTTGTGCTTGGATCCTGTACAAAGAACTACGAGGAGATAAATACGAACCCTAACTCTCCGACGGACGTGCCTGCCAAGAACATCTTCACCAACGTGATCATCAGTTCGGTGGGCAATGAGCTGGGAGGATGGATCCAGCATACTTACCTGGGATGCTGGTCACAGCAGTGGACCAAGGTGCAGTACATCGATGAAGACCGGTACCAGATGCGGAATATGACCGGTTATATGGAAGGCCCTTATACCGGACCTCTGATGAACCTGCAGATCATTATCAATAAGACCAAGACCGATATTGAGAACGGGGTCAACGTAGCGGAGAATACCACCCTGCTGGCTGCTGCCAAGATCATGCGGGTGTGGATCTTCTCCTACCTGACCGACCTGTTCGGAGATGTGCCTTATTCCGAAGCCCTCCAGGGTCTGAACAAAGATGGTGTCACCCAGCCCAAGTATGACACCCAGCAGGATATCTACATGGATCTCTTCAAAGAGCTGGAGGAGGCCAATGCCCTCCTGGATCTGTCCACTGTGATCAGTTTCGGATCGGCTGATCTTTTCTTCGATGGTGATCCGCTCAGCTGGAAGAAGTTTGGCAACGTCCTGCATCTGAGACTGCTGAACCGTGTGGCCGGTACGCCCTGGAGCTATACCTATAATATGGCCGGGGGCTCTACGGTTACTACCAGTCCCGGTGCGGCTGCTTATGCCGATGCCGATGCGGAGATCGCCAAGATCCTGACCAATCCCTCGACCTATCCGATCTTCGCAGGCAATGAAGACAATGTCAAGCTTGACTATCCGGGCCTGCCTTACAGAAACCCGATCTTTAACACCCTTTACGGTCGTACCGACCAGGCCATCAGTCAGACCATGGTAAATTGGCTGCTTGACAGGAACGACCCGAGGATCGCTGCGTATGCCCAGCCTACTGTGGCCAGCGACACCTCCTCCTGGCCCGTGTATGTGGGATGGCAGAACGGTAGCGCGGAAGCTGCTGCTCCTTTCCCGCTGATCTCCCTCCTGGGTATTCCTGTGGCGTATACTGAAACTGCTCCTCTGTATGTGATCACCGCCGACGAAATGGCTTTCATTGTTGCCGAGTATTTCCTGCGTACAGGTAACGATGCTATTGCCAAGCAGGCCTATGAAGGCGGTATTGGTGCTTCGCTGCAGCGGTGGGGTATTACCGATCCTGCTGTGATAGGTGCTTATATGGCTCAGACAAGTGTGGCCTGGGATGCTGCTCCCGATGATGCGCATAAGTACAAAAGGATCATCGAACAGCGCTGGGCCGGTATGTATGGCCAGGGGGTACAGGCTTACAGCCTGGTGAGAAGGACCGGGTTCCCCGAAAGGATCTTCGAGTACCAGCTCGAAAAAACTTTCTATCCCAACCTGGGCCTGCCCATACGTCTGCCTTACTCCCTCAACGAAGAGATCTATAACAGCGCAAACCTGAAGGATGCCAAGGATAGACAGAACGTGGAAACGGCCAATGACGGTATCTTCAGTACCGACGGAACGAAAAGCCAGGTGTGGTGGAACACCCGCAAAAACCCCATTCCGACGGATGACGATGTGGATCCGCAGGAGCTGGTTTACGGTTCCACCAAATAGCTTACCTGCTTTAACATGAACAAAAAACCACCCCGGTGTCCGGGGTGGTTTTTTGTTTTTGTTTTTCGTAACTTTGGAAAAAGGTTTTGCCTCGTATGTAAATAATAAAGGAGTGAAGTATGAGGGTGTTTGTTGTTTTGCTTTTGATGTTTTTTTCGGGATCCCTGCTCACAGCCCAGGAACAACAACAGTGCAGGGTGCTGCTCTCCAATATCTCCGTGCATTATAAGGGAGGCTGCAAAAAGGGGCTGGCCGACGGCCAGGGCGAGGCTTTCGGGGTGGATCATTATGTAGGTCATTTCAAAAAAGGATTGCCCGACGGTGAAGGGGTTTACACCTGGGCTACCGGCGAGGTGTACAAAGGATCCTTCAAAAAAGGCATGCGCGATGGCCAGGGTTCCTATACCTTCAAAGTAGAGGGAAGAGACAGCACCCTTACCGGCAAATGGCAGAAGGATAAGTTTGTGGGGAACGTGCAGAAAACAGATGCTTATACGATCCTGTTCAGGAACAACATAGGCAGGATCACCGTCAACCGCATTAGTGACGGCCAGTCGATCAGGATCCGCTTCTTCCGCAACGGCGGAGAGATCAATGTCAGTGACCTGCTGCTGATCGGTGACTCAGGCAATGTGATGACCTATCGTGATTTTACCGGCTTCGACCGGGTCTCCTTCCCCTTTACCGGGAAGATCCTCTTTAAAGTGCCCAATGATTTCTATGCGGCGGTCGTCTCCTGCGAGCTGAGATTCCGCATCAATGTGCCCGGGGAATATGAGATGCAGATCCATCCCTGAGAATGCCATTGTTTTTTCTTTTTCAGACGGGGATACAGAGTCCCTGCATCCCTCTATTTTAAAGGTTCTTCAGCATGTTTTGTTTTCCGGATGTACCGTGTGTAGTGAGGTAACATTCAGATAATCAAAAGGTACACGAGGATCTCTGCGGAAAGAGAAATATCGCATATCTCTGAAACCCTTATATAGTAAAGATTTCAGCGAATAAATTTGCATTTTTTGGAAAAAAATGTTTTACTTTGTATAACCAATGTTAACTTATTTTATAAACCTAAAATTTTTGTCTATGAAAAAACTTACGGCTTTTTTCGTGATTCTGGTGTTTGCAGGCTTACAGCTGGCCCAGGCACAGACGCAGACCATTACCGGTGCGGTTACCAGTGCCGATGATGGCTCTCCGTTACCTGGTGTGACAGTCGTGGTGAAAGGGAATACCCAGTACGGTACCGTCACCGACTTTGACGGTAAGTACTCCCTGGAAGCCCCGGCTGACGCTAAGGTGCTTGAGTTCAGTTTTGTAGGTATGAAAACCCAGGATGTGAGCATTGACGGAAGGTCACAGATCGATGTGTCTATGAAGCCTGACGTCTTTGGTCTTGATGAGGTGGTCGTCTCCGGTGTTGCTTCCGGAACGCCCAAGAAGAAACTCTCGGTGTCTGTAGCCACCGTGGGTGGGAAAGAACTGAAAGAGGCCCCGGCAGCGAACGCTGCCACAGCCCTCCAGGGTAAGGTGGCAGGGGTTACCATCGTTCAGTCCGGCGGTTCTCCGGGTACTACGCCCGCCATCCGTTTGCGTGGTGCTACCAACCTGCGGGGCAGCTCATCTCCCCTGATCATCGTTGACGGGGTGCAGCTTTCCGGTACACTGGCCGACATCAACGTGGATGATATTGCCAGCATGGAGGTCGTGAAAGGCGCTGCCGCTTCCGCTCTCTACGGATCACGCGCCGGGAACGGTGTGATCGTGATCACCACCAAACGCGGGAAAGGCCTCGCCAAAAACCAGACGGTCGTGACCTACCGGGGTGAATACGGTAAATCCAACCTGGCCCACGTGATGGACGTCTCTACGCACCATTTTTACAAACTGAAACCAGACTGGGACACGGAACACCGTTTTACCAAGTATGCCAATACACTTATTTACGGTGAACTGCCTGGTCAGACCAACCCCGACAGTATCGGGATACTGCTTGCCGGCAGCCGGCTCATCGATGACGATCATTACATGGACAATCCTTTCGGTGTCGTTCATGACCATCTGAAAGAGTTCTATTCCGGAGGAGATTATTATACCAACTATATCTCGGTGGAGTCCAACCTGGAACGGACCAACTTCATGATCTCCTATGAGAATACCCACCAGGCCGGGATCGTCTTCGACGTGAGCGGTTACAAAAGGCAGAACTTCCGCATGAACCTCGACCACAGGTTCTCCGATAAGTTCACCTTCAATACCAGTAACCTGATCATCACCACCCGCAAGGATAACGGGAGGATGGATTTCTTTTCACTGATGCAGTTGCAGCCCGACATGGACCTGTATGCCAAGAACCCCGACGGCTCTCCCTACAGGCTTAAAGTTGACCAGTTCGGGACCACTACCAACCCCCTCTATCCGCTGGCCAATGT
>WFRO01000184.1 GCA_015486475.1 Bacteroidales bacterium | reverse complement strand
TTTTTTTTTATCTGATCTCCGGGCTGTACTCCTGTATACCTTTTACCCTTCGCACCCCCTCGGTCCCCTAAAGGGGAAGTCCGCCCACAAATCAGTAACCAGCGTGTGTGAGGGTCCCCCCTTCAGGGGGTCAGGGGGGCGGGTCCGCCTGTTTAATGCGTTGTTTTAAGGTTGACTTACTGCTAGCACCCAGCACCCCGCCTTCGCCAATGGCTACGGCGGGCGAAGCCAGCACCCACTGTGTCCACCGAAGTCCCGATAAATCGGGACGAAGGTGGAGCACCCAGCAACCTGCAACAAGCACCCTGCACCTATTTATTCTCCTCTTTTCCTATCTTTGCAAGGCATGAAAAGGATCCTGCCCGTCATATTATGGCTTTTCATCCTGCCATCCCTCTCTGCTGCGGTCCCCGACTCGGTGAAGACCCAACAGAAGGTGGTGGCCTGGCAACTTAACAGGGAGGAAAAGATCCTCCCCGCAACACGCGACACCCTGCTGGCAGGATTCCAGGTGTTCGACCCGGCCTATCTTTATTACCGTTATCCCATCAAGACCGGGAATATCGTATCACCGGTCACCTCCGCCTGCTTCCCCGAAAAGCCGGTCTGGACCGATAACCTGTTCATACGGTATTATGAGCCTTTTCTATTTACCCCCGACCGCCAGGTTTACTACCGCGCCCGTTCTCCTTTTACACAGCTTACCTATACCTCCGCCGGCTCGAAGATCAACCTGGAGCAGATCCTCGATGTGGTCCATACACAGAATATCAATAAGTATCTGAATGCCGGACTCCTGCTGAATTTTATGTCCGGCGAGGGCCAGTACAGCTTTCAGAAGCAGAAGAAAAGCTCTTTCGGTTTTTTTACCAGTTATATACGCGATCGGTATGCGGGATTTGCCCATCTGAGCTGGAACAATATCAAGTCCCAGGAGAACGGAGGCATCCAGGATCCGGAGAACCTGGAAAACGACAAGCCCAAAGATGTTCCTGTCAAACTGGGTTTTGATAACAATGCGACCTCGCGGTTGAAAGATATGAATTTTGAGATCCTCAATTATTATGCTTTCGGAAAATATACTTCGGCAAAAGATTCAACGCGCGGAGATACAACAGAACCGGACATCCCCCATCTTCCGATGGGATGGGGACGTCTGGTGTACAAGCTGAGATATGAGCATTCCGGCCGTGCCTATAACGATCAGTTCCCGCGCTCGGGATTCTATGAGAACATTTATTTTGATTCGGTAAGAACCTATGATACCAATTATTTCAGGGTCTGGGAGAACGAGCTGGCTCTGGAGCTGCAGAGCAATCCGGAGAAGAAATTTTCGCTCGGGAGCCGGTTCGGTATTGTGAACGAGGCAGAAAAATACTCGGCCAACGGTCAGTGGGATACGCTTATCAAAAAACATTCCGGGGATACGCTGATCTATCGTATGCATGAGAATTTCAATAACAATACGGCTGTTTTCGGGAAGATCTTCAATACGATCGGGGGGAGGTTCAGCTGGAACGCCCGGGGCAAGCTCTACCTGTTCGGCTATAAAGCTGGGAACACGGAGCTATACGGGGATATACGCCAGGTGTTCCGCAAAGAAAAGAATCCTTCCTACCTTCATCTCTACGGGCATTTTAAGATCACGCGGCCCCTCTTTCGTCTGAACCATTTTACTTCTAACCATTTTATCTGGGAGAACGACTTTAAATTCATCAAGGATATTACCGTGGGGGCATCTTACCGTATGCCTTCTATCCATACGGGTATCGGCCTGGAGGCGGCTTTCCTGAACCAGTATGTCTATTTTGATACGGCCGCCGTACCGGCACAATATGACGGCTCGGTCGTATTGTACAGTCTGGAGCTGAACAAGGACTTTTATGTCTGGAAATTCTCTTTCCTGAACAATATCTGCCTGCAGCAGTCCAGCAATACCGATGTGCTGCCGTTGCCCCTTTTCAACTTTCGCAACTCTACGGCTTTCAACCAGGATATCCACTTCAAAAAAACGGGGGGGTTGCTGCGCCTCCAGGTCGGATTTGATGTCTATTATCAGTCCTCTTGGTACGGTTATGGCTATATGCCTGCGACCGGTCAGTTCTATCTGCAGGAAAAGACAAAGATCGGGAACTATCCCTTTCTGGACGCCTATATCAACATAAAAGTACAAAGGCTGCGGTTCTTCTTCAAGGTGCAGCATTTCAATACCTCTTTCATGGGACCGCACTATTTTACCGTGGTGGATTACCCCATGAACCAGATGTTCTTCAAGATCGGATTTTCCTGGACCTTCTATGATTAGGGAATTTTTTTTTATATTCGTTGTTGTATCGTGCAATAACATCCTATGAGGAAACAGTTTTTTCCCTTGATCTTTTCCCTTTTAGCGGTTCTTTTCTTCACGGTTGCCGGCTGCAGGAACCACCGGGAGAGCCAATACCGGGTCTCTGAGAAACAGACGGTCCGTGACTGGCCCCAGATCCGCGAATCCGGTAAGCTGATCGCCCTCACCGATTTCAACTCTACCGATTATTTTATCTACCGGGGTGAGCCGATGGGTTACCAGTTCGAGTTGCTGAAGGCATTGGCCCAGTACCTGAACGTAGACCTGGAGATCCGCGTGGACAATGATCTGGAGCGTTCTTTCCGGAAGCTGGAGCAGGGGCAGTGCGATGTGCTGGCCATCAACCTGACCGTCACCAGAGAGCGGAAAAAGGTTATTCGTTTTACCGACCCCATTGGCCAGACACGCCAGGTGCTGGTGCAGCGAAAACCCAAAGGATGGCGCAGGATGACCCGGGATGCCATTAACAGAACCCTCATCCGGAACACCCTCAACCTGGCCGGGAAGACCGTGTACGTGCAGAAAAACTCCAGCTATGCCGAGCGGTTGCGCAATCTCATGGACGAGATCGGCGATACGATCATCGTGGAAGAGGTGGATGTGGAAACAGAGCGGCTGATCAAGATGGTGGCGGACGGAGAGATCGATTATACGGTGGCAGATGAGAATGTGGCAAAGGTCAACAGCACCTATTACTCCGATCTGGACGTGGAGACGGCCATCAGCTTCCCCCAGAACCTGGCGTGGGCTCTCCGGAAAGAGAATACCGACCAGCTCCTGTATATGATCAATTCATGGGTCAGCAACTATCGCAAGACCCTCGATTATGCCATGATCTACAAGAAATATTTCAAAAACCCCAAATCCAAGGTACGGGTGAAAAGCGATTATTTTGTCCTGGGCAACGGCCGTATCTCTCCTTATGACAAGCTTATCAAACAGGGCAGCGACAGCCTGGGATGGGACTGGCGTCTGCTGGCCTCGATGATCTACCAGGAATCCCACTTCGATCCTAAGGTGACCTCCTGGGCCGGGGCGATGGGGCTCATGCAGATCATGCCCTCCACCGTGAAGCAATACCACGTAAAAAACCCCTTCGACCCTGCGGAGAACATCCGTACCGGCGTCGAATTTCTCAAATGGATCAATTCCATCTTTGATGAGACCATCCTGGACGAGCAGGAACGCATCAAGTTCATCCTGGCCTCCTACAATACCGGCCAGGGCCATGTCAAGGATGCCATGCAGCTGGCAGAAAAGTACGGAGAGGACAAAACCTCCTGGAATGTAGTGAGGGAATTCCTTCTGAAACTTTCACAGGAAAAATACTTTCTCGATCCTGTCGTGAAATACGGCTACTGCCGCGGCGACGAGCCGGTCAAGTATGTGGACCAGATCCTGGACCGGTACAATCATTACAAGAATATTGTCAGAGAGTGAGGAATGAGTGAATGATTCCTGCCCGGACGAACGTCCGTTCGGACGGGGAATGATTGAATGATTGAATGATTGAATGAGTGAATGAGTGAATGGGGATGAGGTAACCACCAACTGCCAACTACGAACTACCAACTACGAACCATGAACTATTCATACCGGATCGTCTTTACAGGGGAGATGCGGGCGATGAGGTAGGAGGGGAGGATGAGGATGGTGACGATGATGAGCAGGGTACCGACGTTGAGGGCCAGGATGATCCACGGATCAAAATGGATCGGCACACTTTTCAGGTAATAGGTCTCGGGGTTCAGGTGGATCACCTTGAAACGGTACTGGATCCAGCTGAGTCCAAGCCCGATGATGTTTCCCCAGAGAAGTCCTTTGATGACCAGGTAAGCCGACTGGTAGAGGAAGATCTTACGGATGTTCCAGTTGGTGGCGCCGAGGGCTTTCAGGATGCCGATCATGTTCATGCGTTCGAGGATGAGGATCAGCAGGCCCGAGATCATGTTGAACCCTGCCACCACCAGCATCAGGATGAGGATGATCCATACGTTGGTATCCTGCAGGTTGAGCCAGTCAAAGATCTGTGGGTACTTCTGGATGATGTTCTCCACGCGCAGGCGGGCCGTGTTTTCGGTGAACGAAGTGCCTACCTTCTCGCGTACCACCCAGGTGAGGCGGTTGAGATCGCGGAAACGGTCCACCGTCACCTCAAAGCCGCTGATCTGGTCCGGTTTCCAGTTGTTGAGGCGCTGGATATGCTTGATATCGGCCAGTACAAAGGTCTTATCGAAATCCTCGAGACTGGTCTCATAGATGCCGGCGACGGTGAACCTGCGCATGCGGGGCGGGTCCTGGACAAAATACATGACGAAAGAATCTCCCACCTTCAGCTCCAGAAGGTCTGAAAGGAGTTTTGAGATCAGCACCTCATTGGTACGGGTGCTGTCGGTAACGTTGAAGATGTGGCCGGCAACAAGGTTCTTTTTGAAAAAGGACCAGTCGAAATCGGGACCGATACCTTTGAGCACTACTCCCTGGATCTCCTTTTTGGTCTTGATGATGCCGGCCTTGATGCCGAAGACCTGGATGTGGCGGATCCCCGGCACCTGCTCCAGCGAGGGATAGAAGGGCTGGTGCATGCTGATGGGGACGGTCTCGTAGGAGCTGTTGTTGTCGTAGTTGATGATCTGGATGTGGGAACCGAAACCAATGACCTTCGAGCGTACCTCCTGTTTGAAGGCGGTGACGATGGCCGTGGCCACCAGCATGACCGCCAGACCCAGGGCGATGCCCAGGATGGCAATGCGGATCACGGGACGGGAGACACGGCCTTCCGCCTCCTTCCCCGTGACGATCCTGCGCGCGATGAAAAATTCGGTGTTCAAGGTCAAATCTTTGGTCAGGACAAATGTAACAAAAAGAAAAGATGAAATTTTGATGAATCTTTCCCTGAGGGGGAGGGGGCCAAAAGATTATTTTGTTTCATTTGTAAAAAATATCGTGATGAGCCGGAGTAAATATCTTTTTCTGAACCTGACATTCCTGTTCCTGTTCGTGGGGACGGTATCCGTTATGGGCGGGCGTCCTGTCCTTCCGGGAGCTTACGACATGGACCGTTACCTTCCTCTGCTGGAGGGGGAAAAGGTGGCGGTGGTCGCCAACCAGACCTCACGCGTGGGGAAGGCCCATCTGGTGGACACCCTCCTCTCCCGTGGCGTGGAGATCGTACGTATCTTCAGCCCCGAGCACGGTTTCCGGGGCGATGCCGGTGCTGGCATGACGGTGAAAGATATGAAGGATACCAAAACCGGCCTGCCCATTGTCTCACTCTATGGCAAGCACCGCAAGCCCCTGCCGGAAGACCTGTCCGATGTGGATGTGGTGATCTTCGATATCCAGGATGTGGGGGTGCGTTTCTATACTTATATCTCTACCCTCCATCTGGTGATGGAAGCCTGTGCCGAAGCGGGTAAGCAGGTGATGGTGCTCGACCGTCCCAACCCCAACGGTTTCTATGTGGACGGCCCTGTGCTGGATACGGCTTACCGTTCGTTCGTGGGCATGGACCCGGTGCCGGTGGTGTATGGCATGACACCGGGCGAGTACGCCCGCATGCTCAACGGCGAAGGATGGCTGGCCGACAGTCTGCAGTGCGACCTCACCGTGATCCCCTGCCGCAACTATACCCACCGCATTTACTACGAACTGCCGGTAAAGCCTTCACCCAACCTGCCCAACATGCGGGCAGTGTACCTCTATCCGTCGCTCTGTTTTTTCGAGGGGACCATCATGAGCGTGGGCAGGGGCACCGATTTCCCTTTCGAGGTATATGGTCATCCGGATTATCCTGCCCATAATTTTTCTTTCACTCCCCGCAGCATCCCCGGGGCGGCCCTCCATCCCAGGTACGAGGGGAAAGTCTGCTACGGGGTCGATCTGCGGCATATCCCGCTGAAATTCTGCCGCGACAACCGTACCCTCATCCTGGACTGGGTCATCGATGCCTATCGGGAGATGGGAAAAAAGCCGGACTTCTTCAATAAGTACTTTGACAAGCTGGCCGGTACCGATCAGCTGCGGAAAGAGATCCTGGCCGGCAAGGACAAGTACAACATCCGCTGGTCGTGGAAGAAAGATGTGGATGCTTTCAAGAAGATCCGGAAGAAGTATTTGCTGTATGGGGATTTTGAATAAGGCAGAAGGCAGAAGGCAGAAGGCAAAAGGCAGAAGGCAAAAGGCAGAAGGCAAAAGGCAGAAGGCAAAAGGCAGAAGGCAAAAGGCAGAAGGCAAAAGGCAGAAGGCAAAAGGCAAAAGGCA
>WFRO01000183.1 GCA_015486475.1 Bacteroidales bacterium | reverse complement strand
GCCTCTATCCCCGGATACGGCCTGTTCTTCTTCCACCCAGAATTTTTCATCATAGTTGGACTCCTCATTTTTTACATCTGCATCCAGATAGGGAGTCAGGGTGATGTCAACCGGACCGTGCAGCGGGCGTATCGTGTATTTTACCGCAGCGGTTTCGTCATCCTCCATACTGAGAAAACGGGTGGCTTTGATCTCCGCCTCGCGTCCTTCCGGGAAAAGGGCAATGAAGGAGCGGGTCAACACTCCTTCTTTCATGTTCAGCTCCCTGCGGAAAGATCTTACGGGTACCCTGGCCAGATCGAGCGGGACGCCGTCGATCCTGACATGTATCCCGATCCAGTTGGGAGCGTTGAGGATCTTGGCGAAGTATTCGGGATAGCCGTTCTTCCACCAGCCCACACGCGTTTTGTCGGGATAATAGATGCCTGCCAGGTAGTGTCCCTGCAGGGTGTCGCCCGAGAAATCCTCCTCGAAGTTGGCACGTTGTCCCATCTTACCGTTGCCGAGACTGAAGATGCTTTCCGATGCGCGTGCCTGGAGAGGATCAAACCCTTCTTCTATGATCTTCCATTCGTTCTGGATAAAACGATGGTGGCTCATTCTTTTTTCTTTTTTTATGATCGTTGAACTTTTTTCCTTGGATCATCCACGTCGTTGACCCAGTATACCAGCAGCGCTGCCAGGATCATGGAGAAACCGCCCAGCACCAGCGCCAGGATCGCCTGGTCATGGAAGAGATGGCGTACCATGAATCCCAGTATGCTGGCGGCCAGGATCTGGGGGATGACAATGAAGAAATTAAAGATGCCCATGTAGGTGCCCATTTTTTCCGGGGGGAGGGATCCCGTCAGGATAGCATAGGGCATGGAGAGGATACTGGCCCAGGCGAACCCCACACCCAGCATGGAAAGGATCAGCCAGTAGGGGTTGTGAATGAAATAAAAAGAGGCCAGCCCCAGCCCTCCGGCCAGCAGGGCAATGGAATGGGTCATCTTACGGCCGGTATATCTTGCCAGCACAGGCAGTAAGAAAGCTATGGCGGCCGCGAAACCGTTGTAAAAGGCAAAGAGGACCCCCACCCAGTTGGCTCCTTCGTTGTACAGGGCCGATTTGGCATCGGTGGTACCGTAGATATAGCTGGTCACCCCCGCCGTGGTGTAGATCCACATGGCAAAAAGGGCGAACCAGGAAAAGAACTGGACCACTGCCAGCTGTTTCATCGTCTTCGGCATGTTGATCAGGTCGGTAAGGATGGTCACCAGGCCGTTGGTGCGGCCCAACGACTTGCGGTAAAGACCTGCGATGAGGAGCAGTAACCCATAGGCTGCCAGTCCTATCGAGAGGATATAAACCTCTGCCTCGGCGTGGATGTACCAGGTCAGCAGGCTCAGGACAATGCCCCCGAAGATCCAAAGCACGCCCAGCCGGTAAAAGGAGGGTTCTTTATAGGGCTCCCGGGCAGTCCTGCCGGAGATCTCCTTTTTTTCTTCGGCAGCCTCATTGAATGCTTTCATCTCCTCCGGAGAATACTCTTTGGTGGTGATCACCGTCCACAGGACCGCCAGCAGGAAGATACTCCCGCCGATATAGAAGGACCATTTCACATTGGGCGGGATCGGGGAATCGCCGACCGGAACCGTGGAAACATTGAACCAGTTGGTGAGGATATATGGCAGGCCGGAGGCGATGACGGCGCCGGTGCCGATAAAAAAGCTCTGCATGGCGAAGCCGGTGGTGCGTTGCTCGGAGGGGAGCATGTCCCCCACGAAAGCCCGGAAGGGTTCCATGGAGATGTTGATCGAAGCATCCATGATCCACAGCGTCCCGGCAGCGATCCACAACACCGGCGAGTTGGGCATGAAAATGAGTGCTGCCGAGGCCAGCAGAGCCCCTGTCAGGAAGTAGGGTCTTCGCCGGCCCAGCCGTCCCCAGGTGTTGTCGCTCATGTGCCCGATGATGGGCTGGATGATCAGGCCTGTGACCGGCGCAGCGATCCACAAGGCGGGGATCTGGTCGATGCGGGCGCCCAGGGTCTCAAAGATCCTGCTCACATTGGCGTTCTGCAGAGCAAAGCCGAATTGTATACCGAAAAATCCGAAACTCATGTTCCAGATCTGCCAGAAACTTAACCTGGGTTTGGATCGTGCCATGGGTATTTTGTTAAAATGAACGGGTACGGAGATCCAAAAATAAAGAATATACGGTAAATAAAAACTTCTTATTGCCTTTATTTACAGGAAGAAACATCTTTTAGGAGGCCGGGCCGCCATGAACAGCACATTTCAAACGTTTTCGGCGGCAGGTGAAAAAAATGAAGATTTTTTAAAAAAATAATGGCCCGGTCACCGGATCACGACCTTTTTGATCACAAAATGGCCATCCTGTGTATGTATTTCCAGCAGATAAATGCCGGGTGCCAGACCGGCCACGGGGAGCACCTCTTCCAGGCCTCCGCCCGACCGTCCTGTTTTTACCGGACGGCCTGAAAGTTCAGTAAGCCGGTAGGAGAAAGGCATCATCGTATTGTTGTCGATATGGATGAAGTCGCTGGCAGGATTGGGCCGGATGGTGAGGGTGGTTGCGGGAGTCTCCGGGGCTGAGACCGTCAGGGTGTTGACCACCAGGATGGCCGTGTCGCCCGGGCAGCCGTTCACACTGTAGCGTACCACCGCGAGGGTGTCGGCGCCGGGACGTGTCCATTTCACCGTGGCATGCGGTCCGGAAGGATAGCCCTGGATCTCACCGCCGATGGCGGTCCAGAGGTAATAACCGTCTTGCGGAGGTACGACACAATAGCAGTAGTACCGGTCCAGGCAGATATTTACCGGCCCGCGGATCGTGCCGGTGGTCACGGGCTCGGGCTCTGTGAGAAATACACTGTCGATGGCCGTGTTCCCCAGCGAGTCGATGACGGTCACATGGTACCAGCGCCAGGGGGACAGACCGGTGGCCACAGAGTCGGTGGAGGGGGGATCGTTGTCCCACAGCCAGGTGTAGGGAGGGGTGCCTCCTGACGCGGTGGCCAGGGCCCAGCCGTTGTGATACCCGTAGCAGGTGACATTGCCGCTGTCAATGATCTCCACCGTGAGAGGATGTCCGGCCGGCAGGGCAGAGACAAAATAGACCACCCGGTAATCATTGATCCACTGCCCGGAAGGACCATCCCACATGATGCCGGTCTCAGAGATCAGGTTGCCGCAGCCATCATAACCATAGATATACCGGTAATTGTCCTGCCATGTTGAATCGTTCGCATACCAAACCTGGAACAGGATCAGGGTAGTGTCCGGCTTGTCGTAGGCGTAAAGATACCTCACGGTATTGTTCCAGAGGCCGGACGACCATCTTTGATACAGCTTCTGCACCAACCTGCCGTAGTCATCGTAGGTGTATGCTATCAGAGAACTGTTCTGCCAGTCGCCGGTGACCGTATCCCAGTTGGATATTGTCTTGGAGGTGAGCCGGTTTTGCGGATCAAAGAGGTAATGCTGCCGGTAATCGTTGATCCAGCCCTCTGAAGCCGTATCATAGTTCTGCTTGACATCTTCGGTTTGCAGATCCCCCTGCCAGGTATAGAGAAACCTGTACTGCGGGATCCAGCCGGTGCCGGTAGGATCCCGGTAGCTTACACTGTACATGATCCTTTGCCCGTCGGCATTGTAATCATAGGAAGAAAGGGTCTTGTCCTCCCAGGTGCCCTGATCGAAATACTGAACGACCGTTTTCATCAGGTGTCCTTCGGCGGAATAATCCCGCAGGTACTGTTTTGTGGTGTCCCAGGACTGTGTGGAAGAATTGTAGGAAAGGAACAGCTGGGAGATCAGGTGGTCGCGGACATTGTAGAAATAGAGGGTCCTGCCGCCGGGTCTCCAGGAGGTGCCCGACGGGTAACGGCTCTCGGCCTGCAGGATCTTTCCTTCGGCATCGTAGCTGTAGAAACTGCCCCGCGCCTTCACCCATGAGGAGTCACCGGCCGACCAGTCCAGGGAATAACAGGAGTCCAGTACGAACAGACCCTCACAATGGTCTCCTTCTTTGATCACGGACAGCTCTTCCTTCGGGTATTTTTCCAGGAGCTCCCGGGTTTTCTCCGGCGTGGCGGACAGGCCGGGTTGTGCCGGAAGCAGCATCCCCCACACCATCCAAAGCACGGTAAAAACGGATCTCCTCATAATAAGCAGGCAGTTTTGTCCTAATTTATGAAAAAAATCGGAAAAAAAGCTTCTGCTTTTCGTGGTAGTGTCAAGTCAACAATAGAACAACGTATTAT
>WFRO01000182.1 GCA_015486475.1 Bacteroidales bacterium | reverse complement strand
CACTCTTTCTCCACCCTCCACTTTGTGACGGGATCCAAAGGACCGGTGGCGGCCCGCTCGACCGGCGGCCTGCGTTACTGGAAAGACGGCCGGGATGTGCCCGACCTCATGCTGTCCCTCTATGATTTTCCGGAGACACAGGCCCATTCCGCCTTCAACGCCATCCTGCGCATCAACTTCGTGGCCTCCAACGGCGGTGGCGGAGGATTCAAACTGATAGGCACCGAAGGGGCCATGGAGGTGGGTTCCAACAAGGTCTCCCTGGTGAACAGAAAACCCGGGATGAAACCCTCCGGATACTCCCTGAAGGCCTATACCGAAAAAATGCAGGCAGAGATCATCGCGGAATATGATAAAAAGTACGGTGCCGGAGGCCCCCCACAGCCCAAAGAGACCGTTTTCGAGGCCCCTGCCGGGTACAAGGGGGCCCACTATGACCATTTCCACCGTTTCTTCGAAACCCTGCGCGGCAACGACAAGATCATCGAAGATCCCGTCTACGGCCTGCGGGCCGCCGGCGCAGCCCTCCTCTCCAACCTCAGCTACTTCGGGAAGAAAACCGTGTACTGGGATCCGGAGGAGATGAAGATCGTTAATGATATGTAGAGACAAGGCATGCCTTGTCTCAGATTCAGACAAGGCTGCCTTGTCTCTACATATCCCGATCTACCTATTTAAATAGGTATTTTAATAGGTAATTAAATATCTATTTAAATACCTATTTATTTCCTGCCGGGAAGGGGTATGTTCTTTCGGGATCTTTTTGTATTTTGCAGGGAACAAAAAAACACGACCTATGTTTTCACGCAGGGATTTCTTCCGGACCACCGGCCTGACGGCTGCTGCCGTGGGGACCATGAGCTTCTCCCCCCTCTCCTCTTCGGACAAAAAAACACTGGCACATCTCCGCTCGGCGGTGAAGTTCACCCGCGACGGCATCGACATGCATCCGTTGGAATACAGCGATCTGCTCACCCGCCTGGCGGAAGAGGGGAAGGTTCCCGTCGATCACTACAGTCGCTTCGGTGTGGTGGAGCAGCTGGAGGAGACCTTTGCCCGCATGCTGGGGATGGAGAGTGCCGTCTTCATGCCCACGGGCACCCTGGCCAACCACATTGCCGTACGCAAACATGCCGCCCTCCGCGGGGGGCGCCGGGTGATCGTGCAGGCCGACAGCCATCTGTTCAATGACTCGGGCGACTGTGCCCAGACCCTCAGCGGTCTCAACCTGCTGCCCCTGGCGCCGGGCAGGACAGCTTTCACCCTCGCCGAAGCACAGCAGGCCGTGGCGACCACCGCCCAGGGACGGGTGAAGAACCGCGTGGGGGTGATATCCATAGAGTCGCCTGTGCGGCGGCATAACAATGCCATGTTCCCTTTTGAGGATATGAAGCGCATCTCCGCCTGGGCCCGCAGCCAGGGCATCGCCCTCCACCTCGACGGGGCACGTCTCTACAATGCGTTGGCCCACACCGGCATCCCCGCCCCCCAGTATGCCGCCCTCTTCGACACGGTGTACGTTTCGATGTACAAGGACTTCAACGCTGCCTCGGGCGCCATCCTGGCCGGACCCGCGGCGTTCACCCGGGACCTTTACCAGACCCGCCGTATGTTCGGCGGCGGCATGCCGCAGGTGTGGCCCTTCGCCGCCGTGGCTCTCCATTATGCCCCCACTTTCCTGGACGACTATAAGAAAGCCATGGCCGCCGCCAATAAGCTGATCAGCCTGCTTAACAAGGATCCCCGTTTCCGGGTGGAACGCATCCCCAACGGCACCAATGTCTTCCTGCTGCACCTCAACGGCCCCGATCCGGCTGCATTCCGCGAGAAGATGCTGCAAAAAAACATCGAGTTGCCCGCACCGGCCAGCGAATTCAATGGCTTCGCCCTGAAAATCAACACCACCCTGCTGAGAAGTACACCGGAGGAGGTGGCGGGAAGGATGAGGGAGGAATAAGGCAAAAGTAAAAAGGCAAAAGGCAGAAGGCAGAAGGCAGAAGGCAGAAGGCAAAAGTAATCCGACTTCGTCCCGCCCTTCGGTACGCCTGCGGCTACTCAGGGACCAGGGACTACGGCGGACAAAGAAAGGCAAAAGGAAGGATGAATGTCGAATGACGAACACCGAATATCGCCTGCCTGCGGCAGGCAGGAATTTCGAATGATGAATTTTCAAT
Source organism: Bacteroidales bacterium (assembly GCA_015486475.1). Lineage (GTDB taxonomy): Bacteria > Bacteroidota > Bacteroidia > Bacteroidales > VadinHA17 > DRPN01. The sequence continues at coordinate 3,585 of WFRO01000182.1, read as the reverse complement.
CATTCAATCATTCAATCCCGCCTTCGCCGGAGGCTTCGTCGGGCAAGGCATTCACGCATTCACGCATTCACGCATTTCCACCCTGCAACCTGCACCCTAGCTTATTAATTTCGCGACCGAAGGGAGCTAATTACTACTTAATTTCATCCCGACGCAGTCGGGGTTAGTTTCGCGAACGCAGTGAGCTAATTTCCATTTCAGCCGCGGCGGCTTCGACCAGCGGGAACACAAAAAAAAGACGCAACCTCTGATGGCCGCGTCTTTTCTTTTTGGTCATGACCGGTTCTCTATCGGTCTGTTGTATAGAGTATGATCAGCTTGGGCCGCATGTAAGGCACGGGATAGTCGCTGGAAGCGAAGCGGAATCCCGGGAAGCGTTCATCCGGCCAGAGGCGGAAAAGCATGCCGTAACCGGGTTCGCAATCCGTTGCACCATCCACCGGCATATACAGCGAGGTCACATCCAGCCGTATGAAATTGGTTCCGCATACATAGGGTCGGAAAGGCGACACATACACCTGTCCGTCTTCGGTGGTCTTCGGCTGGGTATCCCAGGTCACCTTGTGCTCTTCCCATGGCTCGGTGATCTTCTGCAGCACAGCTCCGTACCACGGGCATTGCGCACTGGCAGGATCCATGACAAAGACGTTGCTGTCCCAGGGTATGGGATAGTCATAATACAACTGCAGGATCACCTTTTTGATCCGGGCCGATTTAGGCAGGGCATTCAGGTCGAAGTCGATCAGGCTGCGTGTCGACCGCATCACGGTAAGCATGGAGGTATCGGGCAGGAAGGTGGTCTCAAAATACCTGTGATCCCCGAAATTCTTGTCCGGGTTCAGGTTACAGATCATCGCATCCTTGCCTTTTTCCGGTCCGGGCTGCAGCACCAGCTTCTTATACTCGCCACCGCCATAAGGGATCGTCAGCACCAGCGGCTCCCGTGGCGTGGTAGCCTCCAGCTCGCGTGCCGTAACCTCCAGCTTTTGCGTCTCAAAGCCCCTTTTCTCGACAATGAACTTGTACACATCCGAACCGCCGCGGATCACCAGGTGGTTCACTTTGGCACGGAGTCTGAAGGTATAGTGCCAGCCTTTTTCGTCGTATACCGTCAGCCGGGCTTCGGTAGGCCTTGTAGGCGCCATGATCTCGGGATTGTCCAGGTAGCAGATCGTAAAGAAGTCCAGGGGCCGCACGATGGCCACACCAAAGCTGACGTACCCGAAATCTTCCGGTCCGCCGTTTCCTACCGGCAACACTTCGGGCGTCACCCGTGTCACCTGTCCTTCGTGGATGCCGAAAGGCAGGGGCAACGGCTTGTCCACCAGATAAGCCAGTGGCGATCCTTTCTTAGGCGCGGCATACAGCACTTTACCGGAAGGATCGATCACCATGAATTTCGTCAGCTCGTAACGGCCGGCATCCAGCTTTACCTTTTCGCTCACAAAGCCGACGCCAAACTGGTACAGCGGGATCAGCTCATCGCTGAGTACCTCCTCGCCATTCTCATCCACCACGGATACGAGAACATGATACGACACAACCTCGCTGGTGTCTGTACTGTCGGTCATCGCCGACTTAAGCGTCTGGTCGGAAGGTAACAGAACGGAAAAGTCCGCTTCGCCCGTACCTGTGCCCCCTCCCTGTTTCTCACAGGAAGAGAGGCCGGCCAGGCCCAGCAGGATCATCAGGAAATAAAAAGATCTGGTAAGATTTTTCATTTTTTTCAGTTTTTTGGTTAAACATTTCAGGTCAGGCAACCCGTCGATGTTTATAACCGGCTTTATATCCGGGATCAGCACAAGAAAAATATGCAAAAAAAGTGCCAGGTGCCTGCGTTTTCAAATGTTCTGCAGCGCCATTCAAAACTTTTTCCCGTATCTTTGTCAAAATTCCCCGGATTTTCCGGTTCAGATCCCGGGATCACTATCCGGGAAAAGGCATATCCATCAGAAGATCTTAAATAAATCACATAAAAAATATATTATGAAGAAGGTACTGAAGATCTTTGGGCTGCTGATAGCAGCCGTGGTCATTGTTTTCATCCTCTGGGCCGGTGTAAAATACGGTCAGCGCCGGCACCGGGTCAAAACCGATTATGCCCTGCTGGGGAAACCGGCGCCGGTGCTCACGGCCGATGGTGTACAGTTTCGCGACCTCAACAAGAACGGGAAACTGGATGTTTATGAGGATCCGCGCGAGGATGCGGAAAAGCGGGTGGACGATCTGCTGGGGCAGATGACCCTGGAGGAGAAAGCCGGCACCATGTTCATCACCATGATCGGCATGACCCCTGCAGGGGATCCGCTGGACATGCCCATGTTCAATGCCGGCATGATGAACCTGATGTTCTCGATGATCCTGCCGCCGGCCGTGGAGATGGTGGCCCTGAAGAATATGAACAGCTTCAACACGATCAGCTCCTATAGCGCGGCGGTCATGGCGCGTTTCAACAACAACATCCAGAAGCTGGCGGAGCGCACCCGTCTGGGCATCCCCGTGACGCTGGCCACCGACCCGCGGCACGGCACGGAGGACAATCCCGGCGCTGCCATTTTCTCCCCCGCTTTTTCGCAGTGGCCCTCACCCCTGGGGCTGGCCGCCACCCGCGACACCGTGCTCGTACGTGCCTTCGGCGACATCGCCCGGCAGGAGTACCGGGCCGTAGGCCTGCGGCTGGCCCTGAGCCCCATGGCCGACCTGGCCACCGAGCCCCGCTGGGGCCGCATCAACGGCACCTTCGGAGAAGATGCACAGCTCTCGGCGGCGATGACCAAAGCCTATGTGCTGGGCTTCCAGGGCGACACCCTCGGCACAACCAGCGTGGCCTGCATGTCGAAACATTTCTCGGGAGGCGGTCCCCAGAAAGACGGGGAGGACCCCCATTTCCCTTACGGCAAGGAACAGGTGTATCCGGGCCATAACTTCGCCTACCACGTGATCCCCTTCAGCCGGGGCGCCCTGGCAGCCCATACGGCGGCCATCATGCCCTACTACGGCATCCCCATGGACCAGACGCCGGAGAACGTGGGCTTTGCCTTCAACAAAGCCATCATCACCGGCCTGCTCCGCGACTCCCTCCATTTCGACGGGGTGGTCTGCACCGACTGGAATATCATCACACCTTCGAAGATGGGAGGACCCCGTGCCTGGGGCGTGGAAAACCTCACCCCCCTGCAGCGGGTCAAAAAGGTGCTGGACGCCGGATGCGATCAGTTCGGCGGGGAGGACGTGCCGGAGCAGATCGTCGAACTGGTGAAGAGCGGACAGGTCAGCGAGGAGCGGATCGACCAGTCGGTACGCAGGATCCTGAAGGATAAATTCATCCTGGGTCTTTTCGACGATCCTTATGTGGATGAGGCAAAGGCCCCGGAGATCGCCGGCAAGCCGGAGTTCGTGGCCCGGGGGAAAGAGGCCCAGGCAAAATCCATGGTCCTGCTGAAGAACGAAGCGCTCCTGCCCCTGAAAAAGGGCACGAAGATCTATGCCGACGGCATGCTCCATCCGGAAGCGCTGGACAAATACGGTACCGTGGTAAAGGATATCGCGGAGGCGGACGTCATCGTCACCCGCATACAAACGCCT
>WFRO01000181.1 GCA_015486475.1 Bacteroidales bacterium | reverse complement strand
TTGCAGGGTCCTGAAACCGACGAACAGGACCTTCAGGAGATAATCTCCCGGGGATACATTCTTAAAAAGGAAATCTCCTTTTTCGTCACTGACCGTGGCATGAGAGAGGGTGTCGCGGGGGTGAGAGAGGAGGATATGGGCACCCGACAACGGCTTGCCACCGGCGGCATCGGTAATGTGTCCGTTCACCCGGTACTGTGCCCGTGCAGGATATGCAGCAAGTAACAGGAACAACGTCAGCCGGAAAACCTTCCTCCCTGACATAACAATGGGTTTAGGTGAGTCCTCTGTCTGATTGACAAAGAGAAAGGTTGTTTTATTCCGGCGATCAGGCTTTTTGTGCCTTCTTTTTCTTCTGCCGGCCAGCCCACATGACGAAAAGGTAAAGCAGAAAAGTACGCGCCGGAGTTTTCATGACAGACGGGTTTCAGGTGAGGGTACCCAAATTTAATAGATAAAGGGATATTGTGTTAAATTTCTCAAATATCCGGAATAGATGGTGCTGTAAATGAAAGATCGGAGGTTTGATCTGAGCGAGGATCAGAACTTTTTTCTTAGAAAAAAATTTACGATCAGATAACTGAAAGTTGCATGAATAAAGAACTCTTCGTATTTTTACGAAATACGAAGAATGTTTCTTGGTTTTTGTTTTTTCTGTTGTTCACATATAAAATAATTTAATCCTTTTGGCCATGACTTTCTCGAAAAAAACAGAATTCCCGGAACGATCACAGCAGATCTCATCTGTTGCCCGGGCCCTTGCTCATCCTGCCCGCCTGGAGATACTCGATTATCTGGCCCAACACGGGAGAACAGTGAGCGGGGAACTTGCCGGTAAAATTCCGCTCAGTCCGGCCACTGTGTCCCAACATCTTAACTTGTTGCTTTCGGTGGGACTGATCCGGGGCGAAAATTTTGGTAAAAATGTATATTATTGGATCGAGAAGGAGAGGGTTCTGGAAATGGAGGAAATGTTACGTCATTATCTTTGGAAGGTGGCAGCTTTTACGGTGAGTAATGATAATGAAAAACGGGTGTAATGAAAATACTCATCCTTTGCACCGGCAATACCTGCCGCAGCCAGATGGCCGGGGGCTATCTGCGCTCCCTGGATCCTTCCCTGGAACTCTATTCGGCCGGCACCGAGCCCGGCGGGCAGGTCCATCCCCTGGCCATACAGGTCATGAAAGAAAAGAACATTGATATCTCGGACGGTTACCCGAAATCGGTCAATGAATTTATTCACATCCCGTTCGATTATGTTATCACGGTGTGTGACGGGGCGAAAGAGGCATGCCCGGTCTTTACCGGCGAGGTGAAACACCGCCTCCACATCGGCTTTGACGATCCGGCCGAGGCCACCGGCACCGAAAAGGAGGTACTGGCCGTCTTCCGGAGGGTGCGGGATGAGATCATCAGGGATTTCGGGAGGTTTTATGAAGAAGAGATCAGGAAGTGAATTACCGTGCAACAATTATGCACTATTGTTTAAACTTTTAATGAACGCCCATGAAAGTATTAGCCATTTACGGGAGCCCCAGGAAAGAGGGCAACACGGCCAGGATGCTGGATGCAGCCCTCTCCGAATTCCCTGATAAAGCAGAAATACACCGCATCTATCTGGGGGAACTTAATTATTCGGGTTGTGGTCCCTGCCGGGAATGCAAGACTACCGGAAATTGTGTGATCGATGATGATATGCAGGAGGTCTTCCGGGAGATGATGTGGGCGGAGGTGATCCTCTTCGGAAGCCCTTCCCAGTTCTCGGATGTGAGCAATGAGATCAAAAGACTAATGGAACGCACCTGGTGGATGAAAGGGATGCTGCGTAACAAGATCGGGGGCTATGTGGTCACAGGCCGCCGCTATATGGAAAGCACCCTGAACACCCTGCATGCTTTCATGCTCCGGCACCGCATGATCCTGGGAGGCAGCGGGGCCCTGGGCTTTACCTTTACCGAGATGGGAAGCATCGATATCGACCCGCTGGCGATCAGGGATGCACACGGTACCGGCATGCGGCTGGTGGAGCTGTATGA
>WFRO01000180.1 GCA_015486475.1 Bacteroidales bacterium | reverse complement strand
TACCGAAGGAGATCCCGTTCCGGCCCGTAAGTTTGACTTTGAACCCTATCGTGGACCCCGTCCTGACTATGGTTATATTGGTTTACAAAACCATAGTGATAAGGATGTGGTGTATTTTAAAGAAGTTTCTGTTAAACCCCTCAAATAAAAAATGTCGGGCAGGAGCAGCTTAAAAAAACATCTTTTAGTAAAAAATATTATGAAGAAGACAGGTCAGAATAAGAATCATCCACCGGGAATGTCCCGGAGAAAATTTGTCGGCATGACAGCTTCCGGTGCAACGGCATTTACCGTGGTTCCGAATTTTGCGGTGAGCGGGCTGGGGCATGTCCCTCCGAGTGATAAGTTGCATATAGCAGCCGTCGGTTGTGGAGGTGAGGCAGCATCTGATATTCATGCTTTTATGAAAACCCCCAGGGACAATGTGGTCATATCGCACCTGTGTGATGTGGATGACCGGCAGGCAGCTCCTATACGAAAAGAATTTCCCAAAGCACCCTATTATCATGACTGGCGTGAAATGTTCGATAAAGAACATGAACATTTTGATGCAGTGACGGTAGCCATACCGGATCATAACCATGCTGTTGTCGGTCTGAGCGCCATGCAACTTCATAAACATTTATATCTGCAGAAACCACTGACACATGATATTTATGAAGCCAGGATATTAACAGAAGCTGCAAAAAAATACAAGGTGGTTACACAGATGGGTGATCAGGGTGCCTCCTGCGACGGGATGCGCACGCTTCGTGAGTGGCTGGAAGCGGATATTCTCGGTGATATTGAAAAAGTGTATTGCTGGACAGACCGGCCCGTATGGCCCCAGGGGATCCCCTGGCCTGACAAGCATCCTCCGGTACCCAGAGGACTTGACTGGGATCTCTGGCTGGGCACGGCAGAAGAAACAGAATATATTGACAATATGGTGCCTTTTAACTGGCGTGGCTGGTGGAAATTCGGTACCGGCGCCCTGGGAGATATGGGATGCCACATCATGGGGCCCCCCTTTAAACTGCTTGGACTGGGTTATCCTGAAGAAATATCAGGAAGCGCCAGTACAGTGTATAACGGGATATTTTCCGAGGCTCAATATCCGGAAAGCGGGCCTGTATCCAGTTCCATACGCTTTACTTATACGCTGAAAAACGGAAAGCCATTACAGCTTTATTGGATGGATGGAGGCATTACCCCGGAACGACCCGAAGAACTGGATCCGGATAAAAACATGAATGAGATCATGGGTGACTGGCCCGGCCTGAATGATTATGAAGGTGCTACATTATTTGTTGGTTCAAAGGCAAAAGCAGCCTGTGGCTGGGGTGGCCGTAATCCGATATTATTGCCTTTGTCATTAAATAAAGATCTTCATATTCCGGAAAAATATCCACGGGTTGAAGGTGGTATGGACGGACATTACTGGCAATTTGTAGATGCCTGCATTGCAGGATATGGAAATGCCGAGGTGGATTCTCCATTCGAAGGATATGCCGGTCCGCTCACCGAAACCGTATTGATGGGAAATTTGCTGCTCCGAAGCTTTAACATACGCAAACAAATTAAAAGGACCGATCCTGTCTATGGGAATATGGTGGGATTTGTATATCCCGGCCGTTATTTGAGCTTTAAATGGGACGGGGAAAATATGCGGATCACCAATTTTGAACAGGCTAATCAGTTTGTGAAAAGAGAATACAGAAAGGGATGGGGAACGCTTGAGCTGTAATTCCAACTCAGGAACAGGATGCGTTCATAGCATCATGCGTTCTGTCACTGGAAAGAGATCCCCCTTCACAAAAATAAAAGTCTGACCCATTGGGCAAATGCATGAACCGCTCCGGGACAGGAGCGGTATCATCATCAAGTGGCCTTATTACATGATCTGTTACAGTCTTTCGATCACCTTTTCCAGCTTAGCAGTGATCTGGGCGGCCACCTCTTTCACCTTGTCATTGTCGACGGCGAGCATCGACTGCAGGGCGTGGATGGCGGATACCTCCGTTTTGCCGTCCGGCAGGGCGCGGATGATCACGTTGCAGGGGAGCATCAGTCCGATGCGGTCCTCGGCCTGCAGGGCCTGGTAGGCGAATTTCGGGTTGCAGGCGCCCAGCGTGGTGTATCGGGGCAGCTCGGCGCCGATCTTGTTCTTCAGCGTCTCGTCCATGTTGATGCGGTACAGTACGCCGAAGCCTTCTTCTTTAAGCTGTTCCGTAACTTTCTCTATGGCCTCCTCAAAAGCATAGTCCGTGGTCTTATTGAAATAGTAGCTCATAATCTCTTGTTTTTATTGTATGACATCTTTTACTTCTCCGCAAGTTAGCATTTTTTTTCCGTAATAGGGATTTCTGATCTCTTCGGTCTCACTCAGCCAGAAACCTCCGTTACCGTTGTTGGTCATGGGGCAGAAATCGACATAGACCTTTTTCCCGTCTTCCACGCCGAAGTTCTGCACGGCTTTGGTCAGGTTGTCAGAGACAATGCGGAAATGGCTTCTTTTCATCTCCAGGCCCTGCATCTGCACGATCCCGTTGAGGTTGGCCTTTATGGGCTTTTGCCATTTCATCCATGCCATATGATCCTCTCCTTCGAGGAGGTGCATGTCCACCTTGTCCAGGGCCTCGAGGGTCTCTTTGGCGGCAGTTGTCGCCTTTGCTTCATCCCCGGCCACCAGGGCGTTCTTCAGTACGACATATTTTTCCACTACGGAGGTCAGTTGTTTCTGAAAGTTCGTGTTTTCATGGGCTGAAGCCCTGACATTCGAAAATGCAGCCAGGAATATGGCCGAGATGATGGTTATTTTTATTGCTTTCATGATATTGTTTTTTTTTGATTCAGCACAAAAATAGCATGTGCCCGCCGTGCGGGTATTACATTTTTTTCCGAATGTTTTATATAATTTCTCCGGCAGGATCTCCGGCCCGGCTTATTTCATGTAGCCATGCTCGAGGTTGAGGAGGGAGTTGCGGTCGTCGAACTGGCTGTTGAAGACATGGTCGATAGTGTAGACCAGTGTCAGCTGGAAGCGGTGGGCAGCGTTGCCAAAAAGAAGGCCTGACTGGCCTTTGTTATGCTGGTAGCGGTACTGGAAACCGAAGTCGAAATTCTCTCCCAGGCGGTAGAACATATTGAAAATGCCGATCCATTGGTTGCTGGCATCCACCTGGCTGAAAGAGCGGTACCCGAACCCTGCGGAGGTCTGGAATTTCGGTCTTTCCAGCTTCCGGCGGAGATATCTGACCGAAGAGTAGAAATAGACGGAGGGGGAGCGGACATATTCTTCATAGGTATTCAGGCTGTCGATCTCAGAGAATCCGATATTGTAGATCCCCTGGATCCTGAGGTCCACAAAATTTACCGGATCGGGGTGTACGTTGAAGGTAAGAGCGCCGAGCATCTCTTTGAGAGCCTGGGCATAGCCGGTATATCCGGGGCGGTCGGTAAGATAGCTGTTGTAACTGAAACCGGCCCGTTGGAGGATGTTCCTGTTCCATACCTGGGTCTCGGGAACAATATACAGGAACGAACCACCCAGCCCGTTCAGTTTGAAACTGGTGGGGTTGGAGAGATCTGCATAGTTTTCTGCGTGGATGGTGAACCAGTATCGCTGGTCGAAGATGTGGGTGTATTCGAGGACGTTGCCGTACTGGTTGTCCTGGGTGTTGGCGCCCACCGAGAAGGGGTTGAGGGCATAGGTGAAATAAAGCGCATCGTCGTCCCGCAGGGTAGGGAACTCATTGATGATAGTCTGTGTGGTGCTCCTGCCCAGCTTGAAGATGTTCTTCTGGTTCTCCACCTGGACAAAGACATGGTTGAAGAAGACCTGGCCCAGATCGGAGTCTGCATCCGGGAACTGCATGCCGAAGACCATTTGTCCCCGCCAGTTGCTGTAAAGTTTTTGTCTGAACCCGAGCAGGATCTGGCTGTCGGAGAAATCGGCCACGGCCGATGCTGCTCCGGCGTCATCCATATTGATATTGCCGGAGACCACGGCTTTGGCTCCCAGCTCGATCTCCGGTAACACCTGGGACTGCGCCAGCAGGGTGGCTCCCAGAAAAACTGCGGTAAGGATGTATTTGAATGTCTTCATGATGCCGTTGTTTTATTCGTCCAGCGCTATCTTGGGTAACATATCCCTGCCCTTGCCCTTGTTCATATTGCCCATTTTCATTTTCTTCATGGGTTGGATGACCCGTTCCTCTTCCGGCAGGTCTTCATAGACCAGGGCCATCAGGTTGCCGCCGGGATAAAGGCCGTTGTTGGTGACCCGCCGGGTATCGTGATCATGGAAGGTCCAGATCCCCCTGTTCGTCCCTTCAATGATGATGTCATAGGTTTTTCCGGGGCTCAGGGACAGGGTGTTCCTTTGCCAGGGCTGGGGAAGGGGGACGCCGTCATCACAGACCATCCAGAAATCATGGCCGTGCAGATGCAGGTGGTGATTCTCCGTGCCGGCATTGATGAGGCGGACGCGGATGGTCTCGCCGGTTTTGATATAAAGGTAGGGGGTGGAAGGATAAGACTTGCCGTTCACCGTGAACCAGTTGGGCTCCGGCAGGTCGGCCGGCGCCCGCCGGTTGACGAGATAAGGGGGCTGGTAGCCGTTGGCTATGGCCTTCTGCAACTCTTCCATCGAGTCGAACAGGTTGAACCACTCGGGATCAAACCGTCCGGTCTGCATCATGTACATGCGCTCCTTCATGCGCTCCAGCATACCGTTGAGCTCGTTGCGCAGGAAATTTACATCGTGTGCCGAGTAGACCAGTGTGTACTCCCGGTCATAGGGAAAGGCTTTTTTGATGGGGTCATCATCCTTCTCCACGATAAGGCTCCCGAACATACCGGATTGCATGTGCAGCAGGGTGCCCCAGTGACAATGGTAAAAATGGGTGCCATAGGGCTCGGCCGTGAATTCATAGACGAACTCCTTCCCCGGCATCACCGGCATCTGGGTGACGTAAGGCACTCCGTCCATCCGCCAGGGGACATAGATGCCATGCCAGTGAATGGTATGGTTCAGTTCGGTGTTGTTTTTGAAGAACACACGTACCTTGTCACCTTCTTTCACCCGGATCTCCGGGCCCGGCATGGTCTGGTTGAACGTGAGGGTATGGATCTTCATGGCCGGCGCCAACTCCTGCTGCGTGATGTTGACGCTCAGATGGAATTCTTTCCAGTCCCCGTTCTTTGTATAGGGCAACCTGGACGGGAATTTGTCGAGGTTGGCCTTCTTCGTTTCTTCCGCAAAGAGGTTGGCCGGGAACAGGGCCATACCCGTCATGCCCATCGTTCCGAATTGCAAAAACTCTTTTCTGTTCATGATGATAATGTCTGATTCAAAGGAGTGAATTACAGAAATACTGAATGGGGTTCATTCAGGATCTTACACCTCTAAATTTAGACAATTATCGGGGAAAGAGAATAATAAAAAGATATTTTTCAGGAATTATTTGTTTTGACCAGATAATTCCGCATCATGCCCAGGTCTTCGTGTTCCAGGTTGTGGCAGTGATAGAGGAACAGTCCCGGATAATCTTCAAAACGCATGATCACGTCGGCTTTCATCCTCGGCATAAGCAGCAGGGTGTCTTTCCATCCCTGGTCGACGAAACCGTCCCTGATGGTATTCCATCCCACGGACGATGCGGTGCGGTTCAGTATCTGAAAGCTCAGTCCGTGGATATGCACGGGATGGGGCATCTGCATCATGCCTCCCATCATACCGCTGTTCTCATTGACCAGCCGCCATACTTCTGTGGTATCCAGTTGCACGATCTCATCCTCTGCCACTTTGGTCATCTGGAATGATCGTCCGTTGATAACGGGGTTCATGCCCTGCATGGAGAACCGGAAGGTCCTGGGGTTGTTCCCGTTAACGGCATCTCCCACAGGGATCCTCTGTATCGTGGCCAGCCTGCCGGGCAGGGGAGTGGCCTTTGCTGTTCCGGTGCCGGTCCGCACCTTCAGGATCGTCAGCTCATCCCCGTTGTCAGGTGCGGAGCTGCTGCCCCGCGAGCTGCCCTCCATCATACCGCCTCCCATCCTGCCACCACCCATCATGCTGCCTATGGAGCCGCCACTGAAAGCCAGGCTTTTCAGGGTCATTTCACTGCCGCTCTTTTTTTGCGAAAGATCGACGAACAGGTCCACTCTTTCTGCGGGCCCCAGCAGGAGGTAGGACTTCTGTACGGGCTTCTCCAGCAGTCCCCCGTCGGTGGCGATGACGGTCAGCGGGGTGCCGTCATCCCAGGCCAGCTTATAGATGCGGGAGTTGGAGCCGTTCAGCACCCGGAAACGGTAGGTGCCGGGTGCCAGGTCGAAGGCGGCATTGGGCTTTCCGTTGACCAGGATCTGTTGTCCCAGGAAACCGGTCATCCGGTCCATGCGGCTCCGGAGGTAGACCAGCTGGTTGTCGCGGTCGAAGGTGCGGTCCTGGATCACCACCGGGATATCCTGTTCTCCCGACGGCAGACCGAGTGCTTTTTCCTCATCGTCGGTGATCAGGAACAGCCCGGCCAGACCCCGGTATACCTGAGGACCTGTCTTGCCGTGCGGATGTGGGTGGAACCAATAGGTGCCGGCGCGGTTCATGATCTGAAAGGCAGAGATGTAAGTTTTTCCGGTGCCGATAACAAACCGGGGATGGCCGTCGGCTTCCTGGGGTACATGCAGCCCGTGCCAGTGGACCACCGACTTTTCAGGCAGGTTGTTATGGAAATATATTTTGACCTTGTCTCCTTTTTTGAAACGGAACACAGGTCCGGTGAACGTACCGCTGAGATTCTGCACTGTGCTTTGCGGTCCTTTCCTGACCTCTGCTGTGTATCTCCATACCCTGGTTTTGTTGCCGGGAAGTATGGTTGTTTCATCCGGGGCTGCCGTCAGGTCGATCTCAATGTCCGCCTGAAAGTTCTCAGGATCGTAGTGGGTCACCGGTATATCCTGTCGTTTGCACCCGGTGAAGGAGAGCAGGGGAAGTCCGGCCAATACCATTCCCGATCCCAGCGTGATGCGGGACAGGAAAGCGCGTCTGTCGAGGGTGTGTTCATTCTGTTTCATGACATCAGTATTTTGTTCATTGTGATTTTCTGATACTTCCGTATGATCAGCCGGTTTCCCCGGTCGTAGGTCAGATAGTTCCAGAACCAGTTGATCGCGACCAGCAC
>WFRO01000179.1 GCA_015486475.1 Bacteroidales bacterium | reverse complement strand
TCCTGAAAGAGCTGGATGAGTACTTCCGCCCTTTCGAGATCGGTATCTCCATTGATCTGTATGCCAGCAACTGGGGCGGGAAACATTATTTTGACGGCATCACGGATTATGCCACCTCGCTGCAGGTGATGGCTTACGACTTTACAGGTCCCTGGAGCGACCCCGGACCCCATTCTTCTTATGAGGACGCGATCGGAAGCGGGAACACCGCTAGTTCCACGGGACTGGCTTACTGGATCAACTACCGTGGCTGGCCCCGCGAAAATATCCTGCTGGGCGTGCCTTTCTACGGAAGGGATTTTGACAATGGAGGGAAAGGCATTACCTACCGGGATATCCTGGAGAAATATCCGGATGCTTACGATAAGGACCAGGTGGATAATATCTATTACAACGGCCGGATCACCATCGGGAGGAAAGCACACTATGTAAAAGACAATGGGGTGGGAGGGATCATGATCTGGGAACTCTCCCAGGATACTTACATAGACAGCCTCCGCCTGCTGAAGGTGATCAGCGACACACTGCTGACGGAATGATCTTTTCCGGAGAGACAAAAAAAACCGTTCATATGCCGTGAACGGTTTTTTTTATGTTGCAAAGAAAAATTATTTGGATGTCTTGGCCCACCACAGCTGGGTACCCTGTACATCAGGACCCTGACGGCCGATAGCCTCCTGCAGCTTATCGCCGTTGGTGTTGTAGGCCTGATTGCCGTAACGCATACGCTGCGGCAACACACCGTTGTCATCACCCAGACCGAAAATGAGGGGATCGGTGACCCCTGCGGCCATTTCGGCCGGAGCACCGTTTTTCCGCAGATCGGCCCATCCTTCAAAACCGTCCGTATAGTGGGCGATCCATTTCTGGATACCGATCTTTGCCAGGTTCTCTTCGGTGGTGCCGTTGAGCTGGGCCAGGTCGGCAGTGGAGATATAGGCCTCGATGGAAGCATCATCCACGCCCCACAGGCGCATGGCATAACGGATGCCGTTCTGGAAATAATCCTGGGCATTTCCTGCTGCCAGTCCACGCTCTACGGCTTCAGCACGCAGGAAATAGGATTCGGCAGTGGTCAGGATGATCTCCGGGAAAATGGGTTTCCCCTGGTTCTTCTTCTGGATCACCCAGTCGGACGGCGTCGACCAGAACTCATACCGGGCAAAAGGATACACCTTGCTGTTCAGCCGCGGCGGCTGACCGATGTAATACTTGTTCTCCGGTATCGAGATCTGCACACTGTCACCCCAGTCGGTGTAGGTCATGTCCCCCTGGGTGGCTTCGTTCAGCACCGTATGGAGGTAATCGATCCTGTGGGGGAAGTTGTCATAACCTTCCTGGTTCTCGTCAGCCTTGGGCCGGTACAGCACAAAGGTGCCGCCGGGAGCAGGCTTGGCATATTTCTCCAGACGCGGGTCGTTGTACTTGGCCATGTAATCGATCAGGTACTTACCCATGGTCCAGTTGGATCCCAGGCCGAAGTGCCACCAGATATCCCCGTAGCAGGCGCTGCCCCATTGTGAGATCTCATTGTCTTTGGGCAGCAGGGCATTGTCCCCTGCCTCGTCGAGGAAAGCACCCGTGGTAAAAGCGTTGTTGACCAGATCAGGCACCCAGTCGGCGCCATCGGCGCCGTAGGCCCGCATGGCCAGACGCAGCTTTAAGGTGTTGGCCAGCTTTTTCCACTTCTGCAGATCACCATTGAAGATGATGTCATTGTCTCCCAGATCATCCACGCCGTCGCCGGTACGCTCATTGTCACCAATGGTCTTGATGGCCTCATCGAGTATCGTGGCCAGTCCCTGGTAGATCTCGTTCTGCGTATCGAACTTAGGCTGCTGGATGTCCGGATCACCTGCTTCCGAGAAGGGGATCTCTCCGAAAACATCCGTGAACATCTGGTAGTACAACACTTTGATGATCTTGCCCACAGCATGCATCAGCGGGTTTTCGAAATCACCTCCCTCATCCGTAAGGGAAAGGAAGTTGTTGATCTGGCCGAAATAACCTTCCAGCCAACCCCAGGAAGCATCCGTGTATCCGGAGGAATATTTGTACCCCAGCTCATCCGACCACCAGGAACCTTTGAAACCAAAGGTGAAATAACCCGCATACCGGTCGGTGTGAATGAGGTGGGCACGCCAGTAAGGATAACGGTTGGGTGCATACAGCTGAAACTCGGGATTGGTAATGAAATACCGTGCACTGGCTTCATCGGGATAGACAGCATTCGGGTTTTTGTTGATCTTCTCAAAATCATCCGTACAGGATGCCAACCCGAGAATAAAGATAATGGTTAAAATATATTTGAACGTTTTCATATCTTATTCCTTTTTATGTTAAAACTTGATGTTCACATTGAATCCGAAACTTCTCGTGGTAGGCAGGGTGAAGTACAGGATCCCCTGTGCGAAGTTACTGGTACTGTAACTTGAGATCGGGTCGAAATTCTCCATATCCTTGTAAAGGAAGCCAAGATTCCTGGCGATCAGTCCCACCGACAGGGATCCGATGAAATTGTTCTCGAAGAGCTTCTTAGGCAGGGTATAGGTCAGCGACATCTCACGCAGCATAACGAAGGTCTGATCATACACATAGTTGGAGGCGATCCCTGCCACCGAACCCCAGTACTGCTGACCGGTGATCTCCGTGGTGTTTTCCGTCCAGACAGGATCGTCAGGGGTGCCGGTGTTATATACGGCATCCAGGGTGACCCCGTCACGGTATTGCAGGGAACGCATCGTGACCCCTGAAGCATCCAGCGAGGCATCCGTTCCGGAGAAGAGCTGGCCGCCAAAACGCATATCCAGGAGGGCGTTCAGTGTGAACCCGTAAAAACGGAAAGTGTTGGTAATACCGCCTACCCAGTCGGGCTGGTAGTTGCCCAGATATACCTTGTCGGAAGTAGCCAGGGGACGACCCTGAGCATCCACCACCATACGACCGTCGTCGGTACGCAGCCAGTCGGTGCCGTAAATATCCCCGTAACCGCCGCCTAC